>DQTE01000160.1 GCA_015662905.1 Crocinitomix sp.
ATTCAAGCCGATTCACAAATGCTGAATCTACTGCTTGATACAGGGCTTGGCGGGGATAGTATGAAAAATTTGGGGTTTTTGGAGGTGGTGGAGTGAGTTTGGCACATAAATTATATTTGATTGGTAAAAGTATTGGAGAGGAAGAAATAATTAAATCTTTAATAGAACGAGAACTAGATGATTCCATTGATTATATAACAGTTGCTATCGATTTTACTTTACAAAATGGTCAACTTTTAAAGCCAAAAATTTTAAATAGCTTTTTTAAAAATACTTTTTATAGTGAGAAATTGGGTGGTAGTGGAGAAGCTATTTTTTATTTATATCCAAATTTAATTGTACATAACGATATTTTGATCAAAATCAAAAATAATAACCTTAAAGGTAAATTTGCACAGTTAATTGCTACATTAGAAAATATTATTGATAATCGTTATGCAAATGAGCAAAATGAGATACTTCTTCAAGAAATTTTAAAGCAAATCCAAAATCCAGATGTGATTAATAAATTAAAAGAATATCCTAAAGGTAATTATCTGTATCTGATTACAATTAATGGTAAAACGCTTTTTGAGTTAATGCCTGAAATTTGGGATAACTGGTTTAAAAATCCTGTAATAGTGCATACTAATCTTGAGGTTAAAATATTTTATGATTTTATTACATCTCAAAAGACTCATATAGGATATAACCCTGATATAGGATGTTATACCGTTATTAATTATGATGATAAACTTAAGTATAGAATTATTGATAATCTTCCTCTTTCTCAAGAGAGTGCAAGACTCATTAAGTTTGGTTGGCTTTATGCCAAGAAAAATCTTCTTTTTTATTTTGATGGTATGCAGTATATGATTATTCCTTCTTATTCTAAAGAAAATTTAAAAGAGTTTAAAGGGATTTTAACACGATTAAAGTGTGCAAATGAAAATAATAAGATGAATAGGAATACATTAAAAATTATAGCAAACGAAGAGAAAAAGTTATGTGATATGTTGGAAAGATTGAAAAAGAGGAAGAAAAAAGATGAAAAAAAGATTCAAGATATAGAAAAAGAGTTTGAGCAAAAAGTAGTTGCAAAAATGAACTTACAATTAAAAGTAGCACATGGTCTTTTTACAAATTTTGCTAATGAGATTAAAGATTTAGAATTTATACACGGTTTGACTTTAGATTTTATATTTTTAGAACTTAATAAAAATGAAGTTAAAATCTTTGGCTCTTTGGAGGAAGTAATTCCTAGTAGAGTTTTAGGTCTTGTAGAAAAAATGAAAGATTACCAAATTGAAGACACTATTGTTCCACTAAAAAAAGACCCTTCTCAAACTTATTTACGAGATTTTTTTCATCGTGATGAACTTTATTTTTATGAGCTTAATAAGCTTAAAAATGATCCAAAAGACTCTTCTTATCGTTCTAAAATATTACAAGAAAGATTTTATTTTGCGAAGTTGCTTTTAGGTAGTCATAAAATTACCAAAAAAGATTTGTATAAACGTTTTGAATTTAATGCCGAGTATGACTATGGGCATAAAAAAAGACTTAATGGTAATATGGTAAAAGTATGGATAGATGATGACAGTGCTCAAATTTTGAGAGATGAAGAGAGAATTTTTAATTTTCTTAAAGATATAAATGTATTAAAGGATTGAATATGAAAGAAACAAAGAACGATAAACTTTTTTCAGAGATCTATAAATGTGAAGATTGTCACACAGATATTCTAAAAAAGGCTTATTATCTTGGTGCATATTGTAAAGCAGTGATTGATGGCTCTTTTTATTCAAGAGTTTCAGAGGGCAATACAACATTTAAGAAGTGGCTATCTAATCAAATTATTAACGCAAAAAATCTAAATAAAATCTATTCACAAGCTTCTCATTTTGAAGATAAACTTCAGTTAGTTGGAAAACAATTAGAGGACTTAAGTTTTCAAGTAACATCTTATACAAAACCTTCCACTAAATCTATATCGCAGTATGAGGTCTCATATTTTTTCAGGAAAGGCTTTAATGAATTTATAAAGTTCAAAAAAGAACAGAAAGAAAGTAGTCAAAAAGGTAAACAACAAAACTAAAGGAGATAAGCAATGGAAAACTTGGCAAGAGAAAGTGAATTATTATTTATTTGGGATACAAGGCTTAGTAATCCAAATGGTGATATGATGAGTGATAATGCAAACCGTTTTGATGAAATTGATGAAAAGGCTATTGTTAGTGATGTTAGAATTAAAAGAACGATACGGGATTATTTACAATATCATAAAGGATATGATAAAGAGATCTTTGTTAACAATGATGCAATTTTAGCTGGTTATGATGATAAGGGTACACTTAAAAGTGTAACAGCAGAAAATAGGTTTAACCAGATTAAGGAAGAATTTAAAATGCTTGAAGAAGTTCAAGCAATATATGTTGAGTATGAAGAAAAGCTTAATAGTAAAAAAGATAAAAAGAAGTTAGAAAATGAAAGAGATACTAAATTAGAAAAAGTTATTTTTCTCAATTGTATTGATAATAGACTGTTTGGAGGTGTTGCACCTAAAAGTGGACTACAACTTATTGGAGCTGTACAATTTTCTTGGACAAAATCGCTCAATAAGACAGAAACAGTGCTTTCTCAGGGAACAGGAGCATTTGCAACAGAGTCTAATGAAAAAGGAGAAGCAAAATTTACGAAAACTTTTAGAGTAGATAATTATATTCCTTATGCTATTTTTCCAGTATATGGGACAATTAATAGAGCCAATGTAAAGAAATGTACAACTAAAGAACAAGATATACAAGACATGATTGAAGCTTTATGGTATGGAACAAAGAAATTAAATACTCATACAAAAATGGGTCAAAAGCCAAGGTTATTTTTGCGTATTATTTATAAAGAAAATTCAAACTATTTTATTGGGTTACTAGATGAACTTGTTAATTTGAAAAATAGTGATGAGATAAGAAGTTTAGATGAAGCAGAATTTGATTTTAGTGAACTAATTAATAGTATCAATAATGCTAAGGAGTTTATTGAAGAGGTAGAAATAGTTTTTGATAGTAAAATGGAAAAGTATAAAAGTGCTTTGTCCAAGATTGAAAAGGTTAAATTTATTTCTGAAACTGAATTGTTAAAAAATCGAACAAATAGAGAGTAGAGAATGTTTGCTTTTAAAATATGGGGTCATTTCGCTTCATTTAGAGATCCTCTAACTATTAGTCAAAATCTTTCTTTGCTTTTGCCTCCGAAGACAACTGTCGGAGGTATGATGGCATCTATATTGGGAATAGAGAACTATTTTAATGATAAAAATTATTTTGATTTTGGTTATTCTTGCATTGTTTTAAATGAAATAAGAAAGAAAAGTTTTTCTCAGAATTATATTGATAAATATACCAATAAAATAAGTAAAAAACTGACTGCTTATGATTCAGTTATGAAAAAGTACAGAGAAGTTGAAAAAATAAAAAAGAAAATTGAAGGTCTGAAAGATAGCAAAGGATTAAAACAAGTTCAGTTTGCTAAAAGACAAGATAGGATTCAAAAAGAAACTTTAAACTATGAAAAAAAGTTACATAGCTTTTTTTTAGAATTAGATAAACTTCATAGTAAACAAAATGAGATCTTTATAAAGTCTAAACCTACAAACAGAGAGTTGATATTAACTCCATCTTATTTAATAGTGATTGATAACTTTAAATATGAGCAAGAGATTATTGACTTGTTAAAAAAACATCAATCAATTTTTCCCTTTTATTTGGGGAATAGTGAATTTCCTGGTAATTTTAAGTATGTAGAGATGGATATAATTGAAAATAGTATTGATGAAGTTCATTCTTTTACACCAAATATTGACTTGATTGAGTTTCGTTCTAATCAAAAATACTCAAATCTTACTATACCATTAAAAGTGGAAGGAAATAGGCAATATAGAGATTTTAAAAAAGTTATATTTAGTAATAAAATCATCCATCTTAAAAAGAGAATTAATGGTGTAAAGATTAAGTTAACTTTAGAAGAACAAGGGAGAGAGTTTGGATGTGATTTTATTTGATGTACATAAAGATATTTGGTCACATCCAAGTAAACCTTATAAGTTTCATATTCAAAATATTGCTCAATCTTTTAATGATAGAGTACATAAAACCGTTGCAAACTTTCATGATATAGGAAAATTATCAGATGAATTTCAAAAATATATACATTCATTAACAAAGAGTAAAACGACTCATGCTATTGAAGGAGCTTATTTGTATACGTTTTTAACAAAAGATATTGACTTATATTTTTTACCTATTTTTTTTACAATTTTAAAACATCATCAATCTTTACCTAATATTAAAGAAGAGATATATAAATTTAGTAATGACTTTAGTTGTAAGTTTGATCAAAAAGCGTGGATTGAAAAAATAGCTTCTATTGAAAGAAATCTCGGAGTAGAAAGTGATCATAATAGTCAAGAATTTCATAAATTATTTCAATTATATTATGATAATTTTACAAACTTTGAAAATATTAATAATTTTTTTATTTTTAAAAAATGTTACTCACGCCTAATCTTAGCAGATAAATTTGAAGCAATTTTTTCTAAGCCTTATGAAAACCTTCCTTTTTTCTCAGATGAACAAGTTGAACAGTATATAAA
>DQTE01000131.1 GCA_015662905.1 Crocinitomix sp.
GGAATTACGGATGTAAACTTAGGAACTTTTGACCCTGCCACTGCTGGTGTGGGTACACACACCATTACTTATACCATTAGCGGAACTTGTGGGGCGTCATCTACAACTAATATTACCGTTAATGCAACTGATGATGCTTCTTTTAGTTATCTTAACTCTACGGTTTGTTCATCTGATGCAAATCCTATCGCTATTATTACAGGAACAGGTGGTGGTACTTTTACTATTAACAACGGAGGTGCAATAGATGCATCTACTGGGGAAATAAATCTTGGTTCTACACCTGCTGGCACTTATGTCATAACCTATTCTACCAATGGTACTTGTCCTGCCACATCTACAGTAACAATGACTATTGAAAATGGTGGAACTCTAGTTTTAACACCTGTAGGACCTTATTGCTTGTCTAATGATACTGTTACTCTTTCTGCAAATATCACTGGAGGTACTTGGTCTGGCAACGGAATAGTAGATGCAACTAATGGTGAGTTCAGTATTTCATTAGCTAATGTTGGTACTCACACTATTACTTACACTATTTCAGGCGCATGTAGCAATAGCAATACAATGGATATAGTCATTAACCCGCAAACAATTGCTACAGTTTCGCCATCAACAACAATTGATTATGGAACATCAATCACTCTTAATGCTAACGGTGGTGGAACATATAATTGGACTCCTGACGGTAGTTTATCTTGTTCTGATTGTGAAGATCCACTAGCGAGTCCTTCTGAAACTACAACCTATTGTGTAACAGTAAATAATAATGGCTGTGTAGATACAGCTTGTACCACCATAAATGTAGAATATAATTGTGGGGAGGTTTTTGTGCCTAACGCTTTCTCTCCTAATGGAGACAACGCTAATAATTTGGAGTGTGTATATGGTAATTGTATTGTTAGCATGCACTTTAGAATTTATGACCGTTGGGGAGAATTAGTGTTTGAATCAACCGACCCTAGCTTTTGTTGGGATGGGTCTTACAAAGGAAAGCTATTAAGTTCTCAAGTATTGGTTTACTTATTAGACGCCACTTTAATTAGCGGGGAAAAAGTAACTAAAAAGGGAAATATCAGTTTAATAAGATAATTTATAAGCATCATGAAAATCTTTTTTAAACACATTATATTTTTAGGATTAGGACTAATTTTATCATTAAAATTAATAGCCCAAGATATTCATTTCTCCCAATTTTATGCAAATCCCCTCCAACAAAATCCTGCTATGGCAGGTGCTGTTTATGGCATGGAAGGAAGTATATTATATAAAGATCAGTGGAGGGCTATTGGATCACCATATAAAACATTTGCTGCGTCTTATGATGTTAGATTTGAACAAAGAAGAAATAGAAATGGTTATTTAGCTGGCGGGCTTAATTTTTTCTCTGATGTTGCGGGTGACTCTAAAATGGGGTCAACTAATGCAAATATTTCATTAGCCTATTTAGCGAGATTAAGTAAATACCACAGACTAGGTGGCGGATTACAGTTAGGATATCTACAACGTAAAGTTGAGTATAACGGATTACAATGGGGAAGCCAGTTTGATGGTTTAAATTATGACCCTAGTTTGCCAAATGGCGAACAAAATTTTGGACCAAATTCTGTTGGCAAATTTGATATGGGATTGGGATTAAGCTGGGTTTATAATAACACGGGAGGCGACATACGGGTGACTGATAATCATGACTTGAACTTTAGTGCAGGAGTAGGACTGTTTCATTTAACAAAACCAAATATTGCATTTAATAGTGTGGAAGATAGATTACCAATGAGATTTGTGGCTCACGCAAATGGTGTTATAAGTATTCAAAGTACAAAACTGGCTGTAGTACCAGGTTTTTTATATCAACGACAAGGTAAACAACAGGAATTATATATTGGTTCTCTTTTTAGGTATCTTATTACACAAGATAGTAAATATACTGGTTTAAAAAATGCTTCTGCTTTTTATTGGGGAGCGTATATAAGGGCAAGAGATGCTCTAACATTAAAAATAAGATATGAATATGCTGGATGGGGCATTGGGTTAAGTTATGACATTAATACTTCAAGTTTAAAAGCTGGAACCTACGCCCGTGGGGGATTAGAAATAGCTCTTGTATATACCGCACCAAACCCTTTTATAAAAACTTATGGTGCTAATCACTCTAGGTATTAAATTACCTGTCAATACCAGTGTAACAATAATTACCAAACTATTCAAAAAATTATACCAATTTTGTGCCCTGAATTATTAAAACAAATAAAAAAATGGGATTTTTATCATCACTTTTTGGAGGTAACTCTGCTAAACAAGAAAAAATATTGGAAATGATTTCAAGAGGGGGAATTATTATTGATGTTAGAACACCAGGAGAGTTTAAAATGTCACATGTACCTGGCTCAAAAAATATACCTTTAAATCTAATTTCTTCTAAGTTAAAGAATTTACAAAAATTAAACAAACCTATTATTGTTTGTTGTGCATCTGGCAACAGAAGTGGTCAGGCTGCTTCAATGTTACAGGCAAAAGGTATTGAAGTTATTAACGGAGGAAGTTGGAGGTCTTTAATGTAAGACCTCTTTTTTATTGTATAACAAACTTAGAAGTGTAAGTCTTATCGCTTGTTTGGATTGTTACATAATAAGTTCCTTTTGCTACTTTTTCAGTTAGGTCAATACTAATTTGATTAGTTTCAATTTGATACTTAAAAAATACTTCTTTGCCTTGTAAGTTGTATATTCTTAATGCTTGTACATTATTTACACCGAACAACATTACTTTAAAACTTCCATTTGATGGATTGGGATAAATAGACAACTGATTTACTTCATCATCCTCAGTATTCATGAATTTATCTGAAACTAAAAACTGTCCCATCATTCCCATATCCTCATGTGTTAGCATGTGACAATGATACATAAAAGGAATGGAATCGTTTTGTACATCATTAAAAATTGCTATAAATCTAACCGTGCCTTGCCCAGGTGGTACTATTACAACATCATTTAATCCTTGCATCTCTGGTGGTGGTGGATTTCCATTTATATCTAAAATAAAAAATTGTACGTCATGAATGTGAAAAGGATGAGCTATTGGTGTTTGATTTCGTAAAGTCCAAATCTCAGTATTATTAAACGGCACATACTCATTGATTACGTTCATATCCATACTAGCATTGTTAATTAAGAAAGGCCCCTGTAAATCTCCCATTCCTCCAGCCGAGCTGAAAACTAACTCTCTGTCCTTTACAGAATTTGCTTCTGGAATCGGACTATAATTTGCAAGTGTTGCAGGTATTGTAGTTATAGGATTTGCAGTTTGAGCTACTACATTGATATTTAATAGCTGAAAATCAGCCCCGTTTAGAGGATTTTGATTATATCCTGGTATGGTCATAAAAGGTGCCATACCTGGATTTGTTGCACCATAATACCCATTTGTAAGTTCAGAACCATAACTCATAATTTGTAAACTTTGTCCTAAATCAGACGATAAATCTACCAAAACATCTATTCTTTGCCCTGGTCCAAGTCTGTAACGTGTTAAATTAACTGGTGCTGTTAAAAGCCCACCGTCAGTTCCTATTAAACTAAAAGTTCTGTTGTCGGAAAAACCAAATACCATTACCCTTTGTGACGAACCGTTTAAAACTCTTAACCTTACAACTTGAGCAGGCATATCAACAGTTGCGTCAACGATTCCATTTACCATTACTGAAGTATCGTTTTCAGTATGAATTTCAATTTGACCATTAGCATCAAAACCTTTTGTTTGTAATACCAAAGGAAATTCATCTACGCCATAAGACATAGGCAAATTAAGGCTTGCTTCTTCTGAATCTCTCACTAAAATCATTCCTGCTATACCTAAAGACACGTGCTTATCGGTTTTTTTATGCAAATGTGGATGATACCAATACGTACCAGCCTTATCTAACACTGTAAATTGAGGATTCCAAATATCATTCGGTAAAATAATGGTGTGTGGTCCTCCATCATTCTCTGGTGCTACGTGCAAACCATGCCAGTGTATAGTTGTTGTATCAGACAGCTGGTTATCTACTGTGATATTATAAAAGTCTCCTTTGTTTAAAATTATAGTGGGACCTAACAAGTTCCCATTAGCACCCATTGTATTTGTTACCACACCAGGATAAAATTGAAACGTTCCTTCATCTAACGTTAGATTGATATTGCTTGAATTAATGGTTGGTGGTATATATAACTGAGTTTGACTAAAAGCCATTGTTAACGTACCAAAAAATGTAAAAGAGCTAAGTATTTTCTTTATCATAATTTTTTATTTAATCTATTGACTGCTAATTTACTATATTTTAATCTTTTTTCATGTGACAAATATCACACAATTATAATTTATTTGCCAAAACCACTACTTCTTTAAAAATAGTACGGTTACCTTCTAA
>DQTE01000165.1 GCA_015662905.1 Crocinitomix sp.
GTCCAAAATCTTGAATATAACAGGTGTCCTGTAGCGTGTTCAGAGCCTCCAATGTACAAATCGACCTGATTCCAATAATCCGCCTTTTGTTTTGATACAAATTCAGTATCATTTTTAGGGTCCATATAACGTAAAAAGTACCACGAACTACCTGCCCACCCTGGCATAGTATTGTATTCCATTCTTACATTTTCGGTCAGATTATCATCAAATACATTCCAATCTTCTTTTTTGGCTCTTGCCAATGGTGGTTCGCCATTTTCTGTTGGCAAATATTTATCAATTTTAGGTAAGGTAACTGGAAGTTTTTTATTTTCTAACACATAAGGTATATCATTTTTATAATACACAGGAAACGGTTCACCCCAATAGCGTTGTCTCGAAAAAATAGCATCTCTTAATCTATAATTAATTTGTCCCTTCCCTATTCCTCTTTTTTCAATTTCGTAGATGGCTAATTTTATTGCTTTTTTAGCTTTTAATCCGTTTAAGAAATCGGAATTTATAAGTATGGCATCTTTTTCTGTGTAGGCACCATTTTCTATATTGTGTCCTTCAAATATGGGTTTTATTTCTATATTAAAGTGTTGTGCAAAATCCCAATCTCGTTGATCTCCTGCAGGCACTGCCATTACCGCTCCTGTTCCGTATCCAACCAATACATAATCTCCTATCCAAACTTGTACTTTGTTGCCTGTAAACGGATGAATTGCATAAGCCCCTGTAAATTGTCCTGTAATATTTTTAACGTCAGCTTGTCGATCTCTCTCAGTTTTTAAGCTCGCTTGTTTTTTATAGTTTAGTACGTCTTGTTTAAATTCTTCCGTTGTAATTTCGTCCACTAAATGGTGTTCAGGGGCTAATACCATAAAATTAACTCCAAATATAGTATCGGGACGCGTGGTAAAGACTTCAATGGTTTCATCTCTATTTTCTAAGGCAAAATGCACAGAAGCTCCCATAGATTTTCCTATCCAGTTACGCTGTTGTTCTTTAATAGAGTCTGTCCAGTCTAATGAATCTAATCCTGTTAACAATCTATCTGCATAAGCAGAAATACGCATACTCCATTGTCGCATTAATTTTTGTTCAACGGGATGTCCTCCACGTTCAGAAACGCCATCTTTTATTTCGTCATTGGCTAAAACGGTACCCAAAGCAGGACACCAATTTACCCAAGAATCTGCTAAATATGTTAGCCTATAATTCATCAAAATGTCTGATTTTTCTTTTTCTGAAAAATTCTTCCATTGTTGAGCTGTAAAAACCTCTGTTGGTGAACAGACCGCATTTACATTGGTATTTCCTTCTTTTTCAAAAACACTTATTAAGGTGTCTATATCCTCAGCTTTATCTGTATCTTTATTGTACCAAGAATTAAAAATTTGTTTAAAAATCCACTGTGTCCATTTATAATAATTAGGGTCTGAGGTTTGTACTTCTCTATCCCAGTCGAATGAAAAACCTATTTTATCTAATTGCTCTCTGTAGCGTTTTAAATTTTTTTCGGTAGTTACTGCTGGATGTTGCCCTGTTTGAATGGCATATTGTTCGGCAGGTAGCCCAAAGGAATCATACCCCATAGGGTGCAACACATTATAACCTTGCAGACGCTTATATCTTGCAAAAATATCTGATGCAATATAACCTAACGGATGCCCTACGTGCAACCCTGCACCACTTGGATAGGGAAACATATCTAAACCATAAAATTTAGGTTTTTTAGAGTTGTCCACAGCCTTAAATGTTTTATTTTTCGCCCAATATTGACGCCATTTTTTTTCTATCTCATTAAAGTTATATTCCATTTCTTTGCAATTATTGAGGGCAAAGATAGTATTTTAGTTAAAAGTTTTTTAAAACGAAAAAATTATATAAATAATATCCTCTATATTTGAGCGGGGTAATTATGGCTAAAAAAACAAAATATTACGTTGTGTGGGAAGGACATCAACCTGGTATTTATACCAGTTGGACTGATGCTCAAAAACAAATACACGGTTATACTGGTGCTAAATTTATGTCTTTTACAAACAAGTCAGAAGCTGAATTAGCATTTAGAACTGGAGAGATGCCAAAATCTTTAAAATCAAAAAATAAAGAAAAATATTATGTAGTTTGGCAAGGACATAGGCCTGGGATTTACACTCATTGGGATGAAGCATTAAAACAAATTGCAGGTTTTAAAAATGCTAAATATAAGATTTTTGGAAGTAAAAAATTAGCGCAAAAAGCGTTTGAGGAAGGTCCTTTAAATTACCAAGGTGATTACAAAAAAACGAGGGATTTGTCAGATGAAGAATTAAAAAAGATAGGGATTCCAATTGAATTATCTTTATGTGTTGATGCCGCTTGTAATCATAAGGGAGATTTTGAATACAGAGGTGTTTGGACGTTTAGCAGAGATGAAGTTTTTAAAGTTGGCCCATACAAAAAAGGCTCTAATAATATAGGAGAATTTTTAGCCCTTGTACATGCATTGGCTTTTTTAAATGGACACAAAGACGAACAAATGAAAACAATGCCAATTTATTCAGATTCAAAAATAGCTATGGGGTGGGTAAAAGCTAAGGTTTGTAGAACTAAACAAAAACCATCTGCTAAAGTTTTAAATTTGATTGATAGGGCAGAACATTGGTTAAATACTAATACATATAAAAATCCTATTTTAAAGTGGGAAACGAAAGTTTGGGGAGAAATTCCCGCTGATTTTGGAAGAAAATAGTGGTTTTAACATTTTTTAAAAACATAAAGAGAAATAAAAAATTAGCTTTGTACAGTGTTAAACAAATTATTATTCTATATTGTTGTAAATCCATTATCAAAACTACCACTGAGTATAATTTATCCTCTTTTTTATTTCTTCTATTTGAATATTTACTATATTTTCGGATACAGAAAAAAAGTTGTTAAAGCTAACATTAGTAAATCTTTTCCCGATAAAAATAAAGCTGAAATAAAACGTATTTCAAAACAATTTTACATTTATTTGAGTAGATTACTTGCTGAGTCCATTAAAAACTTGTCCATCTCAAAAGAGGAACTCACAAAACGGCTAACAGTCAAAAATCCTGAAATTATGGATGAGTTGTACAAGCAAGGAAAATCGGTCATATTAGTTTCATCACATTATAACAATTGGGAGTTTTTAATTACTGCTCAAAATTTACTCTTTAAACATCAGGCTGTAGGTATTGGAATGCCAATGACCAACAAATTTTGGGACAAAAAAATTAATGAAAGGCGAGAACGATTTGGAATGATAGTCGTAAACGCCAACACCTATAAAAATAAGCTAAAAAAATTAAAAAATACCCCCACTGCAACATTAGTATTGAGCGACCAAAATCCATCTAACCCAAACAACTCATATTGGACTGATTTTTTAAACCAAACAACGGCCTTTTTTTTTGGGGCAGAAATCATGGCGAACCAATTAAATGCTGCTGTTGTTAACGCAACTATTGTGCAAAAAAAAACAGGTAACTACGAAATTGAATTAACGTTAATTACTGACACCCCTACGCAGGAAGAATATGGTTACATTACTAAAACATATATCAATTTACTTGAAAAAAGTATAAAGCAAAACCCTGCCTATTGGTTATGGTCGCACAAAAGGTGGAAAATGGAGGTGCCTAAAAATTTAAAACAGATAAAAATAAAACACAAACAACGCTTTTTAGAACGATTTAGAAATAGCTAAACAATGGAAATTAGATTACGCAAAATGGAAGCTACACTTGATGATGTAGTACAATATAAACTTAATGATGAACAAACAGTTATTGAGGTAAATGCTTTAATTGGTAAAAAAATTAGTTTAAACTTTAATGGAAAAGTTCAGTGTATGAATTGTCAAACATTTCCACGTAAACTATTTGCCCAAGGATTTTGTTATAATTGTTTTATGTCGGCTCCACAAGCAGCAGATTGGGTTTTACACCCTGAAAAAAGTAAAGCACATTTAGGTATTGAAGAAAGGGATTTAGAATATGAAAAAATGATACAACTTAAACCCCATTTTGTTTACTTAGCCGTAGCTTCTGCGCTAAAAGTGGGAGTAACACGTGGCACTCAAATACCCACACGCTGGATTGATCAAGGTGCATCATTTGCCATAAAAGTAGCCGAAACGCCTCACCGACAATTAGCAGGAGAAATTGAAGTTGCTCTAAAAACTCATTTTACAGACAAAACCAATTGGCGAAAAATGCTGAAAAATGAAGTGGCACATTTTGACTTAGAAGAAGAAAAATGGAAAATTGAAGAACTATTACCCAATGATTTATCTCAATACATGACTGAAGATGATGAAATTATAGAAATCAAGTACCCTGTAATAGAATACCCTGAAAAAGTTAGAAGTATTGGGTTTGACAAACAACCATTAATTGAAGGAACTTTATTAGGCATAAAAGGTCAATATTTAATTTTTGAAGATAATAAAGTGCTAAACATTAGAAAGCATGAAGGTTATTACGTAGAGTTAAATTATTGAAGTTGCTTAAAATCAAATAATATACTCAACCTACAACAAGTTATGAAACACATCTGAAAATTCTAACCAGAAATCATCCAAATTTAAAAAATTGTCAATAATAAAAGGTTGCATTTTATCCCAATCTTTTTTATCATAGAAATTAACATTAAGCAATTCTGTGTAAATTCTTGATATAATTTTACCGTTAGAATGTTGGTAGTCTTTTACAAAATGAACTCCGTTTTCAAAAGCTTGATTTAGCTTTAATTCAAATTCTTGAAATTGTTCATAAAAAACTTCTCTTACACCATTATCTAAAAACTGTAAATCTATACAAAGTTTGGCAGATGTTTTGTCTATTTCAATTCTAAAGTATAAATCTCTGATTTTTGTAGGATAATTCATCCACATTATATTCCTTCCTTTTGCTTTTCCCTTAGCTGATAACTTGTCCTCCAATGAGGTCCAAAAATTTTTTTTTATCTGTTTTTTTTCTTCTTTTGAATACATTTTAAAAAATGATTTTTATTTGAAAAACAACTAACTTTTATCATATTAAACTCACAATATTGTTGGTAAATTTACAACGAAATATTCAATTAACTAAAACAAATAAAAAAATGGGACAATTAATAGAAATTAATGAAGGAGAAGTGGTAGTAAGATTTACAGAACCTGTAGCAGGAAAAACATCTTTTGAAGATTTAGGCTTAAAAACTGAAGATTTAGCTTTTGAAGGAGGGTTTATGCGATTGGTATTTGATATGGAAAACATAGTAGAACATCACTATTTTCAAGTACCAACTTTAGAAATAACCTATAAAGAAAACATGGGGGAGACCCATTGGCAATGTGATTTTAATGGAGAAACTATTCTCGATAAAACAGACAATCATGGAAATAGCACAGTTATTCTATTAAACAGAAAAAAACTATCGGAGTTAGAACACCATCATGAAAACACTCTAATATTACACGCTGAATTTCCTGAAGGGGTACACATTTTAGCTGATAAATCTTACATTAACTTTTTTAAGTAAGGAAATAAACCAAAAACCTGTATTGGCAATAAATACAGGTTTTTAATTAATTTATAATTTTTCGTTAGCTAAGTTTGCTAATTCGGAACGTTCTCCTTTTTCTAGGTGAATACTCGCAAAAAGTTTGTGGCCTTTTAACCTATCTATTAAATAAGTTAATCCGTTACTTTCCTCATCCATATACGGGGTGTCAATTTGATTTATGTCCCCTGTAAAAACAATCTTAGTTCCTTCTGCTGCTCTTGTAATAATAGTTTTAACTTCATGTGGAGTTAAATTTTGGGCTTCATCTACAATAAACAAAACATTTGATAAAGAACGACCTCTAATAAAAGCCAAAGCGGTTATAGACAGTTCTCCGCTTTCTTCCATTTCTTCAATCAACTTATATTTTTTTTCTGTTGATTTAAACTGGTTTTTTATAAATTTTAGGTTGTCCCATAGGGGTTGCATATAAGGGGAAATTTTATCATTTGCATCCCCCGGTAAAAAACCAATATCTCTGTTACTTAAAGGAATAATAGGTCTTGCTAAAATAATTTGTTGGTAAAGGTTTCTTTGTTCTATCGCTGAAGCTAATGCCAATAATGTTTTTCCTGTTCCTGCTACGCCTTGTAATGCAATTAATTTAATATCAGGGTTTAACAATGCGTCAACAGCAAAAGTTTGTTCTACATTTCTTGGTTTTATGCCATAGACGTACTGCTTATCTACCCTTTCTAAACTTTTTGTAGCCTCATCATACCTTGCTAAAACTGTATCTTTACCGTTAGATAAAATGTAATATCCGTTAGCTAAAATTTCATCTCCCAACATTCCATTCTCTTCAACAAATCCTTTTTTATACAACTCATTAATTATTTGTGTATCAATGTTATTTATTTTAGGAAAAGAAGAAGATACTTTTTTGAGGTTTTTTACTTTACCCGTTAAGTAATCTTCAGCAGTAATACCTAAAGCTTTAGCCTTAATTCTTAAATTAATATCTTTTGTTACCATTACTACCGACTTATCTTTATTTTGGTCAACAATAGTAATAGCAGAGTTTAGAATTTTATGGTCATTTTTTCCTTCACCATAAACTGTTTCTGCATTACGTCCATTAACTAAATTGGGCATAACAATTTTTAATTTCCCTTTGCCTTTACCTAAAGACACCCATTCATTTAAACTTGATTTTTCTGACAATTTATCTAAGGATCTTATGACATCTCTTGCCTGAAAATTTTTGGTATCATTACCCACTTTGAAATTGTCCAACTCTTCTAAAACTGTAATTGGTATCGCTACATCATTATCTTGAAAATTATAAATAGAAGTAGAATCAAATAATAATACTGAGGTATCTAAAACGTAGATTTTTTTTTGTTTTATTTTTGCCATATTTTTAGGATTAGTATAATTTAAAGTAGTGTAAATGTAGTCAATTACTTCTACCAATATTTTATATCTCATCCCCACTTATACACAAGTAAAAGTTAAAAGTATCTACCGCGCAATAAAACAGTTAATTATATTTTGTTAAATAAAATAAAAATCGTATCTTTGCACCCAATTTAGGAAAAAAGCTGTAGTTAGGACAGTGATGTAAAACACTCTCAACGCACCTAACATGTTGAGATACAAAATAAAATGCCAAAATGGCTGAAGAAACAAAAAAAGTAGAGGAAACTGTAGAAGAAACTGCTACTCCTCAAGTTGAAGCAACAACAGAAGCTGTTCCAGTTGAAAAAAAAGAATTTGATTGGTTTGCTTACGAAAACGACGGTTATTCTGAATCGGAAGTTGCTGAATTAGACACAGTGTACGAACAATCGTTAAGTTCTGTTGAAGAAAAAACTGTTGTTGACGGTACAATTATTCAATTATCAGATACTGAAGCTATAGTTAGTATCGGGTACAAATCAGAAGGTGTAATTGCAATTAACGAGTTCCGTTACAACCCTGATTTAAAAGTAGGAGATACAGTTGAAGTATTTATAGAATCATTAGAGGACAAAAACGGACAACTTGTATTATCTCACAGAACTGCTAGAGTTCATAGAGCTTGGCAAAAAGTGAATGAAGTTCTTAAAACTGGTGAGGTTATTACTGGTTTTGTCAAGTGCAGAACTAAAGGAGGTTTAATTGTTGATGTATTTGGTTTAGAAGCATTCTTACCAGGTTCTCAAATTGATGTTAAACCAATTAGAGATTATGACGTTTATGTTGGTAAAAACATGGAATTTAAAGTGGTTAAAATTAATCACGAATTTAAAAACGTTGTAGTTTCTCATAAAGCACTTATTGAAGCTGAGCTTGAAGAACAAAAGAAAGTTATCATTGGAGGCTTAGAGAAAGGACAAGTTCTAGAAGGTACTGTTAAAAACATTACCTCATACGGTGTATTTATTGACTTAGGTGGTGTTGATGGTTTAATTCACATTACCGACCTTTCTTGGGGTAGAGTTGGTCATCCAGAGGAAATTGTTAAACTTGATGAAAAAATCAATGTTGTAATTTTAGATTTTGACAATGACAAAAAACGTATTGCTTTAGGATTAAAACAATTACAACCTCATCCGTGGGATAATTTAAGTGCAGACCTAAAAGTTGGAGACAAAGTTAAAGGTAAAGTAATTATATTGGCAGATTACGGAGCATTTGTTGAAATAGCTGAAGGTGTAGAAGGGCTAATTCATGTATCAGAAATGTCATGGTCGCAACACTTAAGAACAGCTCAAAACTTCTTAAAAGTTGGAGATGAGGTAGAAGCTCAAATTTTAACTCTAGACAGAGAAGAAAGAAAAATGTCTCTAGGAATGAAGCAATTAATGCCAGATCCTTGGGAGAATATTGAGGAAAAATATCCTATTGATTCTAAACATAAAGCCATTGTTAGAAACTTTACTAATTTTGGTGTTTTTGTTGAATTAGAAGAAGGTGTTGACGGATTAATTCATATTTCTGACTTATCTTGGCAAAAGAAAATTAAACATCCTTCTGAATTCTGCAAAGTAGGAGACGAAATGGAAGTTATAGTTCTTGAACTAGATAGAGATAACAGAAAAATAGCTTTAGGACATAAACAATTAGAAGAAAATCCTTGGGATGTATTTGAAAACACCTTTGCCGAAGGTTCAGTACACCAAGGAACAATTATTGATGCTAAAAAAGATAAAGTAACTATTGTTTCTTTACCTTACGGTGTTGAAGGAGTTTGCCCTAAAAAACATTTGAGAAAAGCTGATGGATCAACTGCTCAAATGGACGAAACACTAGATTTTAAAGTAATCGAATTTAATAAAGATGCTAAAAAGATTGTTGTTTCTCATTTAAGAACTTTTGAAGAAGGTGAAGATAAACCAACTACTACCAAATCGAGTAAAAAAGGTGGTTCTAAATCAAGTGCAGCTGTTAGTGCTAACAATAAATCTAATGAAAAATCAACGTTAGGTGACATTGATGCATTAGCCGCCTTAAAATCTGAAATGGAAGGGAAGAAATAATCCCCAATCATTTGAATACCATAAAAAAAGGGGGCAATAATTGCCCCCTTTTTTTATCTGATATAGAAGTTGTTTTAACCCACATTATGCAATAGAATAATCAAAAGGAGGGCTAGTATTCTTGATAAAGATTATCTCTATTTCCCATAGCGTTTCTTATTCTGTACATTAAAGACCAAATGGTATTATATCTTATGATTTAATTGTCTTTGCATTTCCTTGGCCGATATTCCCTTTTTTGTAAAACTCATAAACGCCATAGCTATATACCAAATTCTAAAAGGCAAA
>DQTE01000066.1 GCA_015662905.1 Crocinitomix sp.
ATAACATCTTTAGTTGTTTATGTCTAATAATCAAATCCTATTGCATAATCACGGTTAAATCTGCAAGTATCTTCTACTGCAAAGCCAAACTGCACGCTATTCTAGGAAATATCTATCTGCAAACACAGGCAGGCTCGTTTTTCTATACTCGTCATAATTTAATGACTAAACACAAAAAGACCACTTCTTGCGAAATGGCCTTTTTTCTTATATTTTGTCGTCCTGCTCTATCTTCATTTTATTGAAGGAAAAGCAGGTCGTCTGTAAAGTATGGCAAATATAAAACATATTTACAACATACTTTCAAGTTTATGATTACATCATTGGCATTCCTCCACCAGGCATTCCTCCCATTGGTGCTGGTTCTTCTTCAGGAATATCAGCTATAACACACTCTGTAGTTAATAACATTGAAGCGATAGATGCTGCATTTTCAACTGCAATTCTTGTTACTTTAGTTGGATCAACTACACCTGCTTTGTAAAGATTTTCAAACTCTTCAGTTCTAGCATTGAAACCATAATCATCTTTACCTTCTTTTACTTTTTGGATAATTACAGCACCTTCAATACCAGCATTTGCAACAATTTGACGTAATGGCGCTTCTACTGCTTTTTTAACAATTTCTATTCCTGTGTTTTCGTCTTCATTAGCACCTTTAACTTTACTTATGGCACCTAACGTTCTAATTAAAGCTACACCTCCACCAGGTATAATACCTTCTTCTACAGCTGCTCTTGTCGCTGATAAAGCATCATCCACACGGTCTTTTTTCTCTTTCATTTCTACCTCTGTAGCAGCTCCAACATAAAGTACCGCTACTCCTCCTGATAATTTTGCTAAGCGTTCTTGCAATTTTTCTTTGTCGTAATCAGAGGTTGTTGTTTCAATTTGAGCTTTAATTTGATTGACTCTATCTTTGATAGCATCTGCTTTGCCTGCACCATTAACAATAGTTGTATTGTCTTTATCGATATCAACTTTTTCTGCTGTACCTAAATCGTCAATGGTTGTGTTTTCTAGGGTTAATCCTCTTTCTTCTGTTATGACTTGACCACCTGTTAAAATTGCAATATCTTCAAGCATTGCTTTTCTTCTATCTCCAAAACCTGGTGCTTTAACTGCTGCAATTTTTAAACCTGCTTTTAAACGGTTAATTACAAGCGTTGACAAGGCTGTTCCATCTATATCTTCAGCTATAATTAATAGAGGTTTCCCTTGTTGAGCAACTGGTTCTAAAACTGGTAAAATTTCTTGCACGTTAGAAATCTTTTTATCTGTAATTAAGATATATGGATTTTCTAACTCAGCAATCATTTTTTCAGTATCTGTTACAAAGTAAGGTGATAGGTATCCTCTATCAAATTGCATACCTTCTACAGTTTTTACTTCTGTTTCAGTTCCTTTAGCTTCTTCAACTGTAATTACGCCATCTACGGTAACCTTTTCAAAGGCTTCTGCTATTAAAGCGCCAATTACTTCATCATTATTGGCTGAAATGGTTGCAATTTGCTTAATTTTCTCATTATCAGAACCAACTTTAACGGACATTTTTCCTAGTTCATCAACAACAGTTTTAATTGCTTTATCTATCCCTCTTTTTAAGTCCATTGGGTTAGCTCCTGCTGTAATATTTTTTAGTCCAACATTTATAATTGATTGTGCTATTACGGTGGCAGTAGTAGTTCCATCACCAGCTACATCCGCAGTCTTTGAGGCTACTTCTTTAACCATTTGTGCCCCCATATTTTCAATTTGGTCTTTTAATTCTATCTCTTTTGCTACTGACACTCCATCTTTGGTAACGTGAGGTGCGCCAAATTTTTTATCAATTATTACATTTCGACCTTTAGGTCCTAGTGTTACTTTTACAGCATTTGCTATTGCATCTACTCCTTTTTTTAGTCTATCTCTTGCTTCTGTATCAAATATAATTTCTTTTGCCATTTTATTTTTTATTAATTGGTTAACACTTCATTTAATTAAAGAATTCCGTAAACATCAGACTCCCTCATAATTAAATAATCTTTACCATCAATTTTAATTTCGGTTCCTGAATATTGTCCATAAAGAACGTTGTCATTAACTTTTACGGTCATTGGTTCATCTTTTTTACCAGGACCTACAGCTACAACCTTTCCTTGTAAAGGTTTTTCTTTTGCATTATCGGGAATAATAATTCCGCTAGCTGTTTTTGTTTCTGCCGGAGCAGGTTCTATCAATACTCTATCTGCTAATGGTTTTAACATCATATTTTATATTTTTTTTGTGATTAATAATTATTAACACCACCCTATTGTCAGATTTTATGCCAAATTATTTAAACTGTCAAAATGTAATATTCTCTGTATATCTTGTCAAAAAAAAATGCCAATATGTCAATCATATTGGCATTAAATATTAATTATTTATTTTTTTTTACTCTTGTGGTAATGTTGTTGTGTTTGGTGGTAATTGTTGTTGAGGTTGACCTTCGTCTTCGTCACTTACCATATTTTCAACTTTTATTCTCGAATCTTTAGTTTCTTCTCCTAGATTTTGAGTTGGTTTATAGTAAGTAGCTACACTTAAACATAAAAGTGCTAGTACAATAGCTAATCCCCAAGAACCTTTTTCTAAAATATCAGTAGCTCTTTTAGCGCCCCCCAACTGTACAGCTGAGCCGAACTCAGAATTTAATCCTCCTCCTTTTGGATTTTGAACTAAAACAAATAGTATTAATGCAATACTAACTATGATAATTAAGACTAATAATAATGTCATTTTAATGTGTTTTTAATTTATTTCTTTTTTTATTTTTTCAATTTGATTTGCAAAGAAACTACTTTTTTTTGGATTTCGCAAACTTAATTGCTCATAAGCTTTAATTGCTTTGTCATAATTTTTTTGCATCCAGTATATTTTTGCTAATGTTTCGCTGACCAGAACCGTTGATTCATCAAGGCTTTTCTTAGCATTTTTAACTGGGTTAAAAAATTCTTTTTTAGGTCTAGAAATTTTTGGTTCTTCCTCTATAAATTTATTTAACAGCTCATCAATTTCTTTTTTTGAGAGAGAAATTTTTTCTTCTTCTGTTTTTGTACTGTTGCCTTTTACTGGGTTGACTTTTAATTTCCCTTGTTTATATTTTAACCAATCTGTAAAGGATAACTCTTCAATATTAACGTTTACTTCTTCTTCAACTGTTTTATTTTCTGTTGGTGCAGTTTCCTCTCTAATGATGTTATCAACATCTAATTCAAAAGCTGTTTCAAACGCGTGACTTATCACTTCAATTTTGAGTGGTTGTTCAGTCAAGTTTACATTTTCAGTTGTGTTTTCAATTTTAATTTCTTTTGTATCCTCTATAATTGTTTCGGTTACTTTGTCTTTTTTGTTTGAAACGTCAATTATTTCAACATCAGTAGATACCTCATTTTTTTCTTTGTTGTCATCACTACTTTTATTATTTAAGGCATCTACTTTGGCTTGTAAATCTTTGATAATTTTAGATAAATCATCTTCTTGCTCTATTACTTCATTACTTGGTTGTTCAGTTTTGGTTTGAGAGATTGATGTTTGTTGCTCTTTATTTTCATCAGATTCAACTTCTGTTTCTTTAGATTTTGTCACAGATTCATTAATAGATACTTCAACTGTGTTTTGTTTAGTTGAATCTTCAATATTTACTTCATATCCCCTATCATTTGAATGTATTAATTGATGAAGTTTTTCTCTATCGTTAATATTGATAGATGTTTTTTTTAACTCCTCCTCAAACAAAACACTCCCATTGACTGATAAACCTATTAAATATAACATATTTAGTGTTGAACAGTATTGATATTTATCTTTTACCTGTTTTATTTGTGCCAAATCATTATGGTCGATTGATTTAGGATGATTGATTAGATATGTTATTTTTTTTACATTCATTACCAATTAGATGATAGTTTATTTACTATATCTTGTGCAATTTTATTGTTAACGTCTTCAATTAGTTGTGTTTCTACGGTACTTAAATCATTGTTTGAATCAAAATCGGAAAATTGACTAAAATTTTGTTCAAAACTTTGTTCAGGTTTTACATTATTGACAACACTTACAAACATTGTGACTGTTAAACGGCTTAATGCTGCTGCTTCATCTGACTGCACAGCCAATGGCGCAGTATTATACCCTACTATTTTACCACTAATTTGTATATCAGCGTCAATATCTTTTAGTTTTAATTTACTACGTCCTATAATAAAATTTTTTAGATAGTCTGTAAATTGTCCACCATAACCAGCAGGCGCGTTTGCAGCTTGTTCTTCAAAAATTGAAACTGAAAATGATTCGGCATCAATACTTCCATCAATAAAAGAATATGAAAAACAGGAATGCAATCCTAAAATTAACCCTATGTAAATAACCAGTCTCATTATTTGTGGTGTAAATATATCAAATTATAGTAATAACGTCTATTTATCTATGTTATATTCTTTTATTTTTCTGTATAGTGTTCGTTCTGATATACCTAATTCTTTAGCTGCATATTTCCGTTTACCTTTATATTTTTCGAGTGCTTTACTAATTAATTCTTTTTCTTTATCCACCAAAGACAGTGATTCTTCTATTTGAATGATATTATTTTTATTTTCAGTTTTGACATCTGTATAAAAGATATTATCCTTTGATTTGCTACTTTCATCATAGTTTTCTTGTAATGGTATAATTGGCTTGTTTTGGTGAGCTATTTTTTGAGTTAGCAATTTAGTTTTTACACTATCAGATAAATTTGGATTTTGAAGTACAGTTAAAACCATTTGTTTTAAATTATCCACCTCATTTTTTAATTCAAAAATTAACTTATACATCATTTCGGCGTCAAAAGATTTATTATTAATTGCTGAGCCGTGTAATATTGGTAAGCTTGAGGTTACCATATCTGGAAGATAGATTTTTAAATTATTGGCATCAATTAACCTTTCTGTTTCAATGATTGATATTTGTTCGGTTATATTTTTTAATTGACGAATATTTCCTGGCCAATGGTAACTGCTTAACAATTCTATAGCATCTTTTGTTAACCTTATAGGTGGCATTCTGTATTTTTCAGAAAATTCTTGTGCAAATTTTCTAAATAATAAATAAATATCTTCTTTTCGTTCACGTAAAGCAGGTAAATGAATTGGAACAGAGCTTAACCTGTAATACAAATCTTCTCTAAACTTACCATTTGCCACGGCTTGTAATAAGTTTTCGTTAGTTGCAGCAACCACTCTTACGTTAGTTTTTATGGGTTTTGACGACCCTACTCTTAAAAACTCTCCTGTTTCAAGTACTCTTAATAGCCTTACTTGAGTTGATGTTGGTAATTCAGCGACTTCATCAAGAAATACGGTACCTCCATCTGCTACTTCAAAATATCCTTTACGTTTATCGTGTGCACCAGTAAAAGCTCCTTTTTCATGTCCAAATAATTCAGAATCAATAGTACCCTCAGGAATAGCGCCACAGTTAACAGCAATATATGTTTTATGTTTTCTTGCACTTAATTGATGTATAACTTTTGGAATGTTTTCTTTTCCGGTACCACTTTCTCCAGTTACTAAAACGTTTATATCTGCTGGGGCAACTCTTATAGCTACATCTAATGCCCTGTTAAGCACAGGTGAATTACCTATAATTCCAAACCTTTGTTTTACTTGTTGTAGTGTCATAGGTTTTTATTTTACTGCTTTACCAATTAAAGTTGTAGAAGTTGCTGAATCTATTTTAACATTAACATAATCGCCAATTTTGTAATTTTCTATTGGAAAAATTACAGTTACATATTGAGAATTACGTCCGTAAGCATCTGAAACAGATTTTTTTGAAGTACCTTCTATTAAGACTTTATATGTTTTACCTATACAAGTTTGATGATATTCTTTTGACATTTCTAACTGAAGATTTATTATCTCTTGTAATCTTTTCTTTTTAACCTCTAATGGCACATCATCATCAAATCTTCTTTCTGCAAGGGTTTTTGGTCTTTCAGAATAGTAAAACATATAAGAGAGGTTATATTTAACTTCTTTCATTACTTTAACTGTATCTTGAAATTCTTCATCAGTCTCTCCACAAAACCCTGTAATAATATCTGTTGATATGGCGCAATCTGGCAATATTCTTTTAACAGCCTCTATTCTATTCATATACCATTCTTTGGTATAACCTCTATTCATTCGTTTTAATACATCATTGTTACCTGATTGAATTGGCAAATGAATATATTTACAAATATTTTCATATTTCGCCATAGTTTCGAGTACTTCATCAGTCATATCTTTAGGATGAGAGGTTGAGTATCTAACTCTTAAATCGGGGTTAACTAGTGCCACCATTTCTAGTAAATTAGCAAAATTAACTACTGGTTTAGATTCATCAATCACCTCATTTTTTTTATTGATATTCCACCTGTAACTATCTACATTTTGTCCTAGAAGGGTTACTTCTCTATACCCTTGATTAAATAAGTCTTGTGCTTCTTTCACAATGGTATATGGATCTCTGCTTCTTTCTCGTCCTCTTGTAAAAGGAACAACGCAAAAAGAACACATATTGTCGCAGCCTCTCATAATAGAGATAAAAGCTGTAACTCCACCTTTTCCTAATCTCACTGGTGAAATATCAGCATAGGTTTCTTCACGTGATAATAATACATTAACTGCTTTTTGACCACTTTCAACCTCCTTAATTAAAATTGGTAAATCTCTGTATGAGTCTGGACCAGCAACAAGGTCAACTAATTTTTCTTCTTCAAGTAAATTCTTTTTTAAACGTTCGGCCATACAACCTAAAATCCCTATAATTAACTTAGGATTCTCTCTTTTTTGTTTTTGATATTGACTTAGTTTATTTCTTACTCTTTGTTCTGCGTTATCTCTAATTGAACAAGTATTCATTAATATAACGTCTGCATTTTTTGGGTCTTGAGTGGTTGAAAATCCCTCGGCTATTAAAATTGATGCTACTATCTCACTATCAGAAAAATTCATTTGACAACCATAACTTTCCATATAAAGCTTTTTATGCTCACTTCCACCTTTCATCTTTATGGCTTCACCTTGTCTTTTTTCGTCTATTATTTTCTCTGTTGTTATTGAAATCATTTTTATTTAGGTAATACCAAAGTAATCTTTGGATATTTTTTTTTACAAATTTAAAACTATAAATTTAAACTTTAATAGAATAACTGACAAAATGTCGTATTTTAACTTTTATTAAACGATTTTTTATTCAAATATTTGATTTATATTTGCCCAGTCAGATTACAAATCTGAGTTTTTAATGATAATGCCTGGGTGGTGGAATTGGTAGACACGCCATCTTGAGGGGGTGGTGACCTTATGGTCGTGCAAGTTCGAATCTTGTTCCAGGCACTATTTCAAATATCTATAAGATTGTATATTTGTAATTTTAACACGATAAATTCTGTTAGAAGAAATAATTCCCTGCCTCTTTTGAGTTTATAATGATAGTAGGAATTTTTTCGTCATTAGTTATTAAATCTTGAAAAAATCTATCGAATGATATTAAAGTATCTTTATAATAAGAAATTGCGATTAAATCGGCTTGTTCTTTTTTAGCGAATTTAACTACTTCTTTTGCTGTTAACTTAGGTAGATAAGTCATATCATACTGTATTCCTCCCTCTTTAAACTGCTTAGACATAACACCGTAATGAACTGACGCTTTAATTTTAAGTGCTGAATCTACATATTTTTCTGCTACAAGTTTTACCTGTGATTTTGTAAACTTAGCTATTGCAGATACTACCTGTTCTATTTGCAAACTTTCTTTTGATGTGTCAAACGGTAGCACTATTTTATCTGTTGTAAAATGCTTATTACCATCTTGCACTATTACAAAAGGAATATGTGTGCTAGTAATAACCTTTACAGCAAAACTCCCAAACACTTTTTGCATACCTTTAGCGCCGTGAGTTCCCATTACTATAATCGAAGTATGTAAAGTTTTAGCTACACTTGCTATATCAACAAAAATATCTCCACTTTTAACTACTGTGTTTATAGTTACATCTGTATCTTTAAATTTAAGTAAAAACTGTTCAAAATTAGTTTTAGCTTTTTTATTGTCTTGCTCTGATTTTGTGATATGAAGTAAATTAACTTCAGCTTTTAAGGCTTTTGCTAAACTTAGAGCATAATTAGTTGCTGTTACTGCTGCTGAAGTAAAATCAACAGGCACTAGAATATTTCTTTTAGACATAGGCAATATTTTTCGTTACCAATATTACAAATAAATTTGGTCTCAAAATACAACTTTTTTTTTATTTATTAACTATCAATTGGTTAAAACATTACTTTTAACATTAAAAATATCTAATTTTACATCATTCCGTGTTTGTCTAATGAACGGTATTGAATTGCTTCAGCAATATGATTTGATTTGATATTTTCTGAGGTATCTAAATCAGCAATTGTCCGTGCTACCTTTAAGATTCTAGCGTAAGACCTAGCGGATAATCCCATTTTATCCATTGCTAATTTTAAAATAGTTTTTCCACTTTCATCAATTTTGCAGTACTTTTCAAGTAATTTAGCTGTCATTTGTGCATTGTGATGAACACCATTGTAATCTTTAAATCTTTGTTCTTGTATTTGTCTTGCTTTTAAGACCCTTTCTCGTATTTTTTCACTTTTCTCACCTGTACTTTTTTTAGATAATTCATTAAATTTTACGGCTGGCACTTCAATATGTAAATCTATTCTATCCATTAAAGGGCCTGATATTTTATTCAAATACCTTTTAACGACATATTCTGGGTCTGAATTAGGGTCGTTTGGGTCGTAAAAATTACCTGAAGGGGAAGGATTCATTGAAGCTACAAGCATAAAACCCGCTGGATATTCAACGGTCATTTTTGCTCTTGAAATTGTAACTACCCTATCTTCTAAAGGTTGACGCATCACTTCTAACACCTGCCTTTTATATTCTGGTAGTTCATCTAAGAATAAAATTCCATTATGAGACAAAGATATTTCGCCTGGTTTTGGGTTTGAACCTCCACCAACTAAAGCAACATCTGACACTGTATGATGAGGCGACCTAAATGGACGCGTAGTTATAAGACCACTATTAGCCCCAACCAAACCTGCTACAGAGTGAATTTTAGTAGTTTCAATAGCTTCACTTAAAGTCAACGGCGGTAATATAGTCGGTAACCTTTTGGCCAACATTGTTTTACCTGAACCTGGTGGACCTACTAACAATATGTTATGCCCTCCACTTGCGGCAATTTCCATTGCTCTTTTTACATTTTCTTGTCCTTTTACATCAGCAAAGTCAATGTGATAATCTAAACTTTGCTTCAAACGACCTTCGTCAACAATTACTTTTTCTACTTCAATTTTATTTTTACCATTAAAATGTTGTACTAAATCTTTAAAATTCTCAACACCAATTACTTCTATATCATTAACTATTGCTGCCTCTTGTGCATTTTGTTTTGGTAAAATAACACCTTTAAATCCTTTGTCTCTTGCTTTGACTGCAATAGGCAAAGCACCTTTTATACCTCTTAAACTACCATCTAAAGATAGTTCCCCCATTATTATATAATCACTAACAGCAGAGTTTTCAATAATGCCGCTTGCTGTTAAAATCCCTACTGCAATGGTTAAATCATAAGCCGAACCTTCTTTACGAATATCTGCTGGTGCCATATTAATTGTAATTTCCTTTCTTGGAAATTTAAAATCGTTATTTGCAAAGGCTGCTTTTATTCTTTGGTGTGATTCTTTAACCGCACTATCTGGTAAACCTACCATAAAAAAATTTATTCCTTTGTCTATATTGGTTTCTACTGTAATTGGTATAGCTTCTATTCCATAGACCGCGCATCCATAAGTTTTTACTAACATATTTTTATTTTTTACTTCATTGCCGGTTGCAAATATACACAAAAAGATTATATTTTAATCATCTTTTGATTATTTTTTAATCTTTTTTACGTGACACCTTAAATCCGCAAGTATATTCTACTGCAAAGCGAAACTAAGCACCCCTATTGAGAATACCTGTCTGCCGACAAAGGCATGCCTGTTTTTAGAAAGTCACCCCCTGCCTGTGTTTGTACAGGTGTTTCCGTGTATCAAACCTGCGCTACACCAATATTGTCCTACATTTTGACTTTCATGCACAAATTTTAATTGCTTTTTAAGGTGTTTATGAATGCTTTGCATTTCGTTACGAACATACTTGCGGATTTAAGGTAGTTACTGGATTAGGGAAAATAAAACTTTCATTACCAAATAACAGGACAATTGATAACTATATTTTAAA
>DQTE01000215.1 GCA_015662905.1 Crocinitomix sp.
TATATAAATTATTATATATCTATTTTGATAATTTGGTTTTATTCTTTTTATATTTTACTAATATACATAATGGTATAAAAACTATTAGTAGAAATATAATAATTAGAACAATCAATTTTTGATTGCTTTCCTTAATTTGTAGTTCGTTTTTATTTTTTAAAACTATATCAAATTTATTAATTACTTTTTTTTGTTTACTAATAATTACTTTTCATTTTTTTCAAATATATTTATTTTTAAAGAAAGTTTTTCATTTTCAATTTAATGTTGTTCAATTATTTAAAATTATTGAAAACTGTAAATCTTCTTTAATGTTAATTTCAAGGTAGTTTTCTTCAATGTATTGTAAATTTTTATCTTTAAATTCATTTTTTTTCATTCATTCGATTACTTCATCTACTTTTTCTTCATTTGTGAAAATGTTTTTGCTACCAGTAAATGTTGTGTTTATGTTTTCCTTTTCCTGTTTCTCTGGTATTTTGTTATAAACCACTTTCTCTTTGACAATGCTATTTTTTTTATTACAGTTTACAAAATAAGTATTTTCTTCTTTTGATAAAAAATTTATTTTTATTGTTTTTTCAATGTTATTGTCTTTATATCTTAATTCTAGTAAATCATCGGGCAATACAAAAATGTCAATAAAGTTTTCTCAAACTAATAATCATTCTTCTATAATTTGAAATTTTCATTTTTTATCTATTTTATTATTTTGAATGTAATATTCTAAATTTATTAATTTATTATTGTTTTTACATTCAAAATTAATTTTTTTATTTTTTCATTCTTCTAATAAGTTAAAATTTTCAATGAATTCTGGGTCTAAATCTCATTCATATTCCCAAATTCTTTTAAATTCTTTTTCTTTGATCTTTTCATATTCCTTTGAAAATAAACTTATGTTATGATTATCTGATACTATTCCAGTTTGTAAATCATTGTATTTTTCCTTTCATATTGTAAATAACTTTTTATTTGTTATAAATTCAATATCATCAATGACTATATTTTTTGTATTTTTAACTACTAAATTGTATTTAGTTCATTCTTTTAACAAACAAACCATATTGAAGATTCATTTTTCATATTCCAATCAAGATTTTGTTTCAGCAGTTCAAGATTTTACATTACATATTGTTCAATCTTTTTTGTTTATAATTTCATTTCAATTTTTTATTTCTAATAAATATCAATTATATTTATTAAATTTTTCATCTTCTATTTGTCAAACAAATGTAAATTCCTTTAAATTCATTTTGTTTTCTCAATTGGCAAAGGAAAATAAAGAAAAAAGAACAAATGAATAAATAAGCATTTTAATCAAATTTTTCATCTTTGGGTTTTTATTTATAATAATAATAATTTAATATATATAAAAGTTTAATTTTCTTTTGTATATTTTTGTAAAATAATTTTAAATGCGTTATAGTTATCTAAGGCATATTTTAAAAAACCATCTTGTTTATTATAATTTAAAAATTTACCTCAAGTGTAAACTGGCATATTTTGATATCTTGTATTATCAGAATAAGTAGGATAAAGTTTATTGTAACAGTAAAACTCTCAAGCATTCCATCTTGACATCACTTCACATACTTTAGACCAATAACCTTTTTCAATAGAAAAATTTTCTTGTTTTATAAAATCCAATCAACCTTTTACTCACTTTGCTTTTGATTTAAGTGCTAAAGCTGCACAGGTTGTTTGGTTTTCAAACTGTTTATACGTCACAACAGCTCAAAAGGGTCAAAAATTGCTAACTGTTCTTTGACAAACTGGTCATAAGCTACTGAAATCTGAATAAAATCAATATACTCATTCGTTTTTTCAAGACCAACCTGGCTTGTTAACAGGTTGAGGATTAGTTAATCAATTTCATCTTTCTCTAAAATGAAATGTTTTTAATATTATTGGTGCTACATCATTGGATAATCAAACTTTTATATAAACATAATCTATCATTTCTTTAGTCATTTTTTCTCAAGCATCAAAAGCAATATCTTTTAATGTTCAAGTTATATTTTGAGCTGTAATTGTTAATCAAGGTTTTCAAACACCAGATTTTACTTTTGTTCTTAAATATCTATATTCTAATTTTAAAACATCTGGATTATCTTCTAAATTTTTTGGATTTTCTCAATTTATAATCATATTATAAACAAAAGGAAAAGGATCTAGCAATTTGCTTTTATAATTTCTATCTTTTCTTGGAGTATAGCAACTTTGAAAATTATTAGATCCTTCGCAAATTCAATAATGCAAATGAGGTCAAGAAGAATTTCAAGTATTTCAAGATAATCAAATTTCAGTTCAAGCAAATACTTCTTGTCAATTTTTCACTAATATTTGAGATAGATGAGCATATCTTAAGGTATACATAATTTCTCAATTAGTACTCATTATGTCAATAGATTTACCCCATCCTCAAATTCTTTTTATTCTTACTACTTTTCAATGAGTAGTTGAAAATACTTTAGTTCAAACTGGTCAAGCTATATCTAATCATCAATGATTTCAAACAAGTTTCCAATTTCATGAAGCATATTTTTGAGCAAAATCTGAAAATTTGCTATCTATTTTCATTTGCTTTCTACAATATTCTTCTGAATATAAAAATCAACGATGTCATTTATAAACTATTCAACCTAAAGATCTATTATAAAAATTTGAACAATGCAATTGACTAACAACTCAAGTCATAGGAAAACCATGAGGAATTGTACTATTAATTATAAATGATTTAGCATCAACGTTAGTAAAATCAATATTACTTGTATTTAAGGCCGAATATAGACGTCTAACAGAGTTATTAGTGTTTTTACTTGTGAAATCATTATTTTGAATATTGCTTTGTATAGAAGTCAAATAAAACATATAAATTAATATGAATCAAAATAAAAATATTATTGCTATCCAAAAGAACAATGGTAATAAAAAAGAAACCATTGCTAACATAAACACTTTCATTTGTGATCAAATTGCATTTCTTAATGCTGAATTAACAACTTTGTCTTCAATTTTTTTAGTTTTAGTTTTATTTTTTTTTATTTCAATTTCTTCAAATTCTTCATTTTCTTGTGACATGTTTTTTTATCTTTATTAATATTTATAGAAAATTTTATATAAAAATATAAAAATATGCAATAAAAAATGATATTTATTATCATTTTTTATTTAACATTGTTTTTATATTATTGTTTGATATTGATAATAAATTAGTTAATTGTTTTTTATTCATGTTAATATCTCATTTAATATTGTCTTGTAAAAAATCTAATCTATTTAAAATATTTTTTGTTTGATCTACTAAAGGTTGATTATTTGAAAATCTTTCAGATATTTTAGAGTATTGTTTTTTCAAATTATTAATAACATTCACATTTATTTTTAGATTATCATTTGAAAAAGATTTTCAAATAATTTTTTCATTTAAATCTTTATCTTTTTTATCAATTTTATCATTCAAATTTTCAACAAAAGTTAAAATTTGTTTTTGTTGTTGATTATTTCCCATTTCTGGAGCTTTACCTTCAAATTCATTTATTATATTTTCTTTTACAATTGTTTTTTCAACAATTTTATTTTATCTTTGAATTCATCTTTAATTGATTTTCCTGTTCATCAA
>DQTE01000232.1 GCA_015662905.1 Crocinitomix sp.
AAATAGTGATGGAGAAAGTCTTAGCGAAATTGTGATTTCTGGAGTGGTTGATATAGCTAAAGATAGAAAAACACCTGTGGCTGTTTCTACTATTAGAGCTGTAGAAATACAAGATAAATTAGGATCTCAAGAATTTCCAGAATTATTAAATTCAACACCTTCTGTATATGCTACAAAGCAAGGTGGTGGTTTTGGTGATGCTAGAATTAATATTCGTGGTTTTAGTCAAGAAAATATTGCCGTTATGATTAATGGTATGCCTGTAAATGATATGGAAAACGGAAAAGTTTATTGGTCAAACTGGGCTGGATTATCTGATGTTACTACTGCAATGCAAGTGCAACGTGGTTTAGGTTCTTCTAAATTAGCTATTTCTTCTGTTGGTGGTACCGTAAATATTATTACAAATACTGCTAATAAAAAACAAGGCGGAGCAGTAAGAGTTGGTATGGGTAATGATGGTTATCAAAAATATTTAGCAACATATTCTACAGGTCAATTAGAAAGTGGCCTTTCTGCTTCTATATTATTAAGTAGAACTACAGGTGATGGTTATATTGATGGAACTCAATTCCAAGGGCATAACTATTTTATTGGCTTAGGTTATAAAGTAAACGATAATAATAAATTAATGTTTACATTTACTGGTGCTCCTCAATGGCATAATCAACATTATAGAGCTGTTAGTATTAGTAATTACCAACAATACGGATCAGCTAATGAGCCTAATAGGAAATATAATGAACAATGGGGTTATTTAAATGGTGAAGTGTATACTTGGAGAAGAAATTTCTATCACAAACCTATTATGTCTTTAAACTGGGACTTAGACTTATCTGATAATTCTAAATTATCTACAGTAGTTTATGCATCTTGGGGACGTGGTGGTGGATCTGGACCAATAGGAAAATACAGCTATTATAAAAATGCTGATGATGCGCTAGCAAGTGAAAATAAACAATATTATGAGTCTTATAGATTGCCAAGAACAAATGATGGACTAGTAGATTTTGATTTTATTTCTCAATTTAATTCAGGGCAAGTAAATATTGATTTTAATCATTTTGACTCTAATGGCAATCCACAATCTTCTTTTTCAAACACTCCTGATGCAGATGGTAATTTTATAAGTGGAAGAAAAAATGCAGGTTTTTCAAGAAGAGCATCTATGAATTCACATGACTGGTATGGTGTTGTCGCTAATTATCATAATGATTTATCAGAAAACTTAAATTTTGATTTTGGTGTTGATGGTAGAATTTATAAAGGGATGCATTATAGAGTAGCTAATGATTTATTAGGAGCTGATGGTTATACTGATAATAGAGATAGAAATAACCCAAATAGAAATATTACTGATTTAATTGAGGTTTCTCCTGCAATTAACCCTTGGGCAGACATATCTAAACAACAAAAAATAGAATATCATAACGAAGGTGGTGTTAGATGGTTAGGTGCTTTTGGTCAACTTGAATACTCAAAAGACAAGTTAGCTGCATTTGTACAATTTGGTGTTTCTAGTCAAGCATTTCAAAGAACAGATTATTTTAATTTACCTAGAGATGTTGATGGTGATTTAACAGACGAACCTCAAACTTCTGATTGGGAAAGTTTAATGGGCTACAATGTTAAAGGTGGTTTAAATTATAATTTAACTGATAAGCATAATGTTTTTGCTAATGCAGGTTATTACGAAAAACAACCTTCATTTGGAGCTGTTTATCCTAATTATACAGATAATAACATTAATGAAGACTTAACTAATGAAAAAGTTTTAGGTATAGAATTAGGTTATGGTTATAAAACAAAAAACTATAGATTAAATGCAAATATTTATAGAACTTCTTGGTCTGATAGATTTTTAAGATCTTCAAGTAAGTTTGACACAACAGGTGATGGAGATGGAGATACTTATGGTGTTGCTGATTTGTCAGGTGTAGAACAAATCCATACTGGTATTGAATTAGAAGGTTCTATGAAGTTTGGTAAGTTAAAATTAAATGGAATGTTATCTGTAGGTGATTGGAAATATAATAAAAATGTAACTGCAAATTTTGTTGATGAAAATAATGATCCTATTATTCTATTTGGAGAAACTAATGCTATAGATAAAACATTATATTTAGAAGATAAAAAAGTAGGTGATGCTGCACAAGTAACAGCATTTATTGGTTTAAATTATGAAGTAGCAAAAGGTTTACATTTTGATATAAGTCAGCGTTATGCAGATAAATTATATGCACAAATTGATGCGTCTGCATTTACTTCTGAAGATACAGAATCATTGCAATTACCAGGGTATTCATTAATAGATACTGGAGTATCTTATAAATACATATTTAAAGATAATAAAAAATCTGCAAAATTAAGATTAAACGTAAATAACTTAACGGACAGATTGTATATAGCAGAATCTGACACAAATTACCAAGTAGGTAGATATGGTCAAACTTCTACTTATAATGGTGTAAATGTAGACAACAGAGTGTTTTGGGGAGTAGGAAGAACTTGGAATGCAACTTTAAGTTTCAATTTCTAACATAATATATTATTAAATTTTAAAAAGACTGCCTTTTGGGCAGTCTTTTTTTATACAAACAATTCACAACAAAAAACAAAACACTATCTTTGCAAAACTAACTT
>DQTE01000135.1 GCA_015662905.1 Crocinitomix sp.
CCTGCTGAAGTTTTAATAGCATCGGCGTTTAGAGGAGCATTACCATGATTAGGGATAATAATACCACTTACATTACTACATTCTGCAGTTCTAATAATAGCACCAAAATTACGAACATCAGAAATTTGATCTAATAATAGATATAGTGGAGTAAAGTCTTTATTTTTGATTACTTCTTCTTGGTTCTTAGTAATCAACTCTTCTAAATCATGAAATTTAATAGCTGATATCTTAGCAACAGCTCCTTGATGATTTTGATATTTAGAAAGTTTATTTAATTTTTCAATTGGTACATAGCTATTAGCAATCTTATTACTTCTAATAATTCCATTAAGCTCATTCATTAAAGCGCCTTTAAGTTCCTTTTGCAGGTAAACTTTTTCTAATTCTTTACCAGAATTAATAGCTTCAATAATTGCTCTAATTCCAAAAATGTATTCTGTGTTTTGCATAGAGCAAAGGTAAGACGTTTATCTTAATAATAAACATAAAAAAAACCACCTTTTTTTGAGGTGGTTTTTACTATATATAAATATATTATTTAATTATTTTAATAGTTTGACTAGCACCATTAATAGTGATTTTTGCAAAATATGTACCATTATTTAGATTACTCATATCTAGTTTCATTGTAGCTTTATTTGGAGAAGCTTCCAATACTTTTTGACCTAATAAACTGAATAAAGTTACATTTGTAATTATATCAACACCTTCAATAGTTAAAATATCTTTAACTGGGTTTGGGTATATTATAAAATCATACAGATAATCCTTTACTCCTGCTGCGGCTCCGACTTGTATTGAACTAGAATAATCAGAAGTACTATTATCATTTGTGCAAATACTTCTAACTTGAATTTCATATGTTTTACTTGCGTCAAGGCCTGAAATAGCTTTACTTGATGAAGTTGTAGTAAATGTAGTCCAAGTTGTTGTATATAGTTCTCTGTATCGAACTTCATAAGTTGCGTTAAGAACTACATCCCAAGTAACGTTAGAGGTGAAAAACACGATATCAGAAGCGATAATATTTGTTGGAATTATAGCAGTACAGCCGGCACTATATTGTACGCCTGAAACTATTAATGAAAAGTTTTGTTGTCCAGATGATAGTGTACCTTTATGTGTTACAGTTATTGTATAAGTACCTGTTGGATTGTTGACATCTATTCTTTCGTATGGATCTACAATATTATCACCAAGTCCATTTGTATTTACCGATAACAACTTGTATGGTAAATATGTATTTGAACTTTGTGTAATTCTAATATCTAAATCGTTAACCAATACAGGTGTAGGAGAATTTATCGTTCCAGTAACTGCTATTCCTGCTGGATCTGTCCATGAAATCGAAGCGAGTAGGCTATTAACATCATCAGATTGTACATCCACTGTGTAAGTTTCACCTTGGTTAAGTGTTAATTCTTGAATAATAGATCCTACACCATTATTAGAAATTACTTCTGCTGCCATTTTTGCATTTAATAATCCCCATCCATATTCAGAATCTGGCCCTGGACCCAATAAATCATCTGCCGTGTGAAGCGTTAAACCTTTTAAGGTAGCTGCTTTCATATAATTACCATTAAGATTATTATAATACTGTTGTAATAATAAAAGTGTTCCCATAACATTTGGAGAAGCCATAGATGTTCCTGATATACTATTGTAATCAGAGTCAGAACCATCATATGTTGAATATAATTGAGTTCCATTACCTGTTATATCCGGTTTTACTCTTAAATCATCTGTTGGCCCTTGACTACTTGTAGGGTTAATTGAAACGGAAATTAGATGTGCATCAGTTACATCTATTATGGCATCATTTGCATTTGCAACGACTAGACTGTTTTTTGCAGTTGTATGATCACCAGTTAGTTTATCATAACTTGATTGCCCTTCTAAGGGATCCGTATTAGACGTACTATCTTGTCCATCATTACCCGCTGCACAAACTAATAAATAATAGGGGGCGTTATACATAATTTGGTCAAAACTTCTAGCTCCTGAATTATACGCACCCATCTTCCATGAAGGTATTGTAATAGGTAAACCATAGGAATGATTGGATAAAAGCATACCATTAGCTGTTGCTGTAGAAACTTCAGCAATATCGTTATCCCAATAATAGCCAATAGCAGATGCTTGTGGAGCCATACCTTTAGCCGTAGCAGCTACTCCTGATGCTATAATAGTACCTGTAACATGCGCAGCATGAAAGTGTGTTGGCACATTTCCATCTCCAGAAGTGAATCTATTGTCTCCACCTATACCATCATATTCTTGATGTGTAGCTCTTGCTATTCCAGCATCCCACACATAAGCCGTCATATTTTGACCTTCTAAATTTAAACCTAATAAACCTCCGTTATGTAAAGTATGTGCTCGTGTAGACTTCGCTGCTATTGAATTGTGTATTGTATAGTATATAGGATAACCATTTTCTACTCGCATTAATTCTTTATAGCTCGAATCACTTTTAATTATTAATGGCCAATTATTCTTTTCAGCTAATCTTATAGCCTCTTTTTTATCGGCTTTGTATATTTCTGTTAATTCTTTTGATAATTTTTCAATCTTATTAAGATCGTAATTTTCGATTATTTTTTCAATTTCTTTTTCAGTTTGAGAAAAAGAAAATACAGTAATTAATAGTGCTAAAATTATAAATTGATATCTCATTTGTTTAAATTTAAATATTTGTCTAAAATACATTTTTTTTTTAATTTGGTAATATTTTTAACAAAAAAAGACTGCCATGTGGCAGTCTTTTTTATTAAGAATAAAATCTTATTACATTTTAGTAAACATATACTCTGTAGTTACAGCTACTTCTCCACATGCACCAAGTTGATTTTCAGTAAAAATTATATTGAATGTAGTGTCATCATCAAAAGAATATGTTGCATTACCAGTTGTAGAAGGAGCAACACCTAAAGGCGTAACTCCACCATCACAAGATACTGAACTTAAATGTTCGCTCATAATAGTATTACCACATATTAGTGAGAATTTTAAATCAGAAGCAGCAAATGAGCCTAAAGCTGGATAATATGAAGCAGAGAAAGCTCTTTCCGTTTCTGTATCACCAACAGTAATATCTACTTGAGTACCATCTCCCCAGATTGGAGTGAATCCAAAGAAACCATCTAAACCACCAGATACTTTAGAAATTACGTAAGTACCAGTAAAATCGGCTTCAATTGGACAAAACTTCATTAATGTCAACTCAAATTTATTAATAACACCAATATGTACATCATTTGATTCAATGTTAAGAATTAATGATTTACCTTCTAAAGATGCAGCATCGTAATATCCAGTAACTTGTATTGCATCAAAAAGATTTCCTGCACTTATACTAGATGATAAACCAGCAATATCAAAATCTACCCCTTCAACAGCCGTTGATGCAGGGTCAATTGTTACAGCATATGTAGCATCATTATCTTGCATACCTGTAATTTTCACTTTTACATCGTATACATTTTCAATATCTTCTTTAATTAAAAAGTTATCTTCATTCTGTTGAAACTGTATAAATGCAGCTCTATCTGCCATGTAGTAATCATTAGATTCTAATTTGTTGTCACAAGACGCAAATGATGCTAATAAAACTATAACAGTTATTATTTTATATATTATTTTCATTTTTAGTATTATTTAATTATTATTATTGAGGTGTATAGACAGAAACACCATTTTCACCATATCCAGTACAAGTCCAAGAAATTGTTATAACACCTGATGTCACATCTATCTTATTTACACCTCCATTTATCGGTAAGATATCTCCCCATGGATCTGTTTGACCTTCCCATACAATTTTATTACATTCATCGGTAAACGTTAATGTGTTATCTACACCTCCAGTTCCATATGCCGAAGCATAAAGACCAGTGCTATATAAACCTCCTGAGAAATCAGAGAATGAAAACATATTACCTCCTAAATCAGTAATTTGAACAATAGCCGTGTTTGTTGAATAATCTGGTAAGAAATCATGAAAACCATAAGTAGTTGTTACACTATATGTCGTTCCATCAACTAATGAAGATACAAAAGATGGTCCACAAGCTTTGCTCAGATTAATTGTAATTTGATTTTTAAACGTTGAAACATAATCAGATACTTCAATTAAGTTTAAAACCAAAACAGATTCGTCAGACATAGTGTTAAACAATGAATTGAATTCAAAATAGCCAACATTTTCGCCTGAATTAATAACAACATCACTACTACTAAAAGAATAATCTTGATCCAAAACGGCAGTAGAAGAATCATCTACTGTAATTGAATAAGTTCTGTTAGAACTAGATGTTTCAGTTGATCCAACTTCTACCATAACCAATGAGCTAGAGGTTGCAGAAACTACAACATCTTTGTTTAATGTTGGTCCTGTGAAATACGTTTGTAAATCACCAGTATAATTGTTATCTTCAACATGGTCATCAATGACACATGAAAATAATGTAGTAATTACTACGAATAAATAAATTAATTTTTTCATTTTTTTATATTTTAAATATTAATTAATAACCAGGGTTTTGTTCTAAACCAGGAAAAACATCACGTTCACTTTGAGGTATTGGAAATTGAAATAAGTGACTTCCACTTGCCATATTTGTAAATGCAGCAGGAACAGGAGTACCTGTACCATCAGAAAATTCACCATCAGTTGTAGATCTAGATACTGAATTCCCCCATCTTTTTAAATCAAAAAATCTATGACCTTCAGCAAATAACTCAAGTCTTCTTTCTAATTTTATAGCATCTATTAAAGCAGAACCAGTTTCGTTTCCTGAAACAAACCCAGTATATCTGTTTTGTCTTACCATATCTAAAGCAATTAACGCATTAGCTTCGTCAGAATTCATAAAATAAGCTTCAGCTTTATTTAAATATACTTCAGCAGACCTTATTACTTTTGCATCAACAACACCATTGTTTTGACCTGTTTCACCAAACATTTTGAATATTGCATTGTATGTATTACCGTCAGAATCTGTACCTAAAAATGAATAAGAAGTTTTTCTTACATCATTTGCTTGATATAAATTTGATAATTCAAAAGAAAGAACATATTCAGGGATTACATTACCACTAACAGATTGACTCCAATCAGTACCTAATGATATATTATCTTGTACTCTATCTTGATTTATTTTAAAAAGAACACCTTCAACACTAGAGTCATTCCAAACATTAGGGAAATCTGAAACACTTGCAATAGGTGTAGTAACTTCATTTGCAGCATCAATACATTTTTGATAGTCACCATTATATAGATAGACTCTACTTAAAATTCCATTAACAGCCTCTAAATTCATTTCATCAACATCATTAGTGCTTGAAATAAGCGTTTTAGCACTTTCAAGTTGATCAATAACCCAAGCATAACTATCTGCAACTGTAGATCTAGTTACTTGTGCGTTAGGGTTTGTATCTGTATTAATCGAAATACCTAAGCTAGCATTAGCATCTGATGATTGAGTTGGTATTTTAGAGTAAACTCTTAATAAGTCAAACATTGCTAAAGCTCTAGAAGCTTTTGCCATTCCAAGATAATTATCTCTTTCAGGACCAGCAACTAAATTATTAATATTATCAACCATATAATTAGCTCTACCATTAACAACATAAGCCCCATACAACATATTCCAAGATAAGTTTGGAGAATATCTCCATTCATGAAAAGATTGATTTGATTTTCTTCCCTTTTGAGCTAAAATTACATTATCACTTACAATATCAGGTCTAGATAATATACCATTATTCCCATAATAATTACTTGTGAAGAAACCAGCATATAATCCTTCATTTGCTAATTTATAATCCTCTAAAGTTTTATAAAAAGAATCAGGAGTTAATGAATTATGTGGAGCAAGATTAAGATCATCTTCACACGACGAAAACATTAGTGTCGCCGTTAATATTAGTATTATATTTTTTATATTTTTCATTGTATTAAAATTTTAAATTAAGCCCAACAGATACTGATTGGGTTTGTGGATAACTATATAGATTATATGTACCAAATCCTCCTTCATTAGTAGTCTCTCCACTACCAATACCAACTTCTGGATCTCCTGCAAAATAAGGAGCATAAGTCCAGAAATTCTGACCTTGAATATAAAAACGTAGAGAACTAATTTGGATATTTTCTAAATATTTACTTGGTAATGTATAACCAAAAGATAAATTTCTTAAGCGAATATAATCACCTCTTTGAAGAAATCTATCACTACTTTGTTGTGCTTCATTTCCATATAATGGACTTGGAAGAACATCAGTATCTCCTGGATTTTTCCAATAATTAAAAGCATCAACTCTTTGGTTAGAGTCTACAGAAGTACCATCGCTTAGCATGTTACTAGCCATATAATTCATGATATAGTGACCATACTTAAAATAGAAATCAGCACCAAAATCAAAACCTTTATAACTTGTGTAGAAGTTTAGTCCTCCATCAAAATCAGCAACTGAAGATTTACCACTTAACACTTCTGTAGCATTTGAGTCATAAATTGGTGACACATTACCATTAGCATCATAAAACAAAGGCTCTCCATTTGCTTCATTTACACCAGCGTATTTTACTAAATTAAAAGTATTAAATTCTTCTCCAACTTGAAGTATAGTTTCTCCTCTTAAAATTGGAGCGCCTTCAGGATTTTCACTTGTTGGAACTAATTTAGTGATTTCATTATCAATAAATGTAATATTACCACCTAATTTAATATATAAATCATTCTTTTTGTAAAGGTCAGCACTTAATTCAATTTCAATTCCTTTATTTACCATTTCACCAACATTATTATAAGATCCTCCAGAAAAATCTCCACCAATACTAGATCTGTTTTCAAATAACAATAAATCTTTAGTTGTTTTAGTATAATAATCAATTACACCGCTTATTTTATTATCGAATAATCTAAATTCCAATCCTATATCTGTCATAGTTTGTGTTTCCCATTTTAAATCAGGGTTACCAGAATAACCAATATAAGCATTTGAAACGTTGTTTAAGCTACTTAAAGAGACTGTCGGTATTGATGAATAGTTACCTACAGATCTATTTCCTGACGTTCCTATAGAAGCTCTCAATTTTAAAGAATTAATAAAACTTGAATCTTCTAAAAACTGCTCGTTATGTAAATTCCATGCAGCACTTACAGACCAAAAATTACCGAATTTATTATTTTCACCAAATTGCGAAGCTCCATCCCTTCTAAACGAAGCTGTTGCTAAATACTTCCCATCAAAATTATAATTAAGAAATGCTCCATAAGATAATAGTGAAGTTTCAGTAAATGAAGTTGTAGCTTCAGTTGCTTCAGCAGCAACCTCTTGAACTGATAAATCAGGGTTTGAAAATCCTTTACTACTTAAACGATAAGACTTAAAAGCAGTTTTGTTAAATTCAAATAAACCACTTACTTTAAATAAGTGTTTGTCTTTTAAATCAAATTGATAGTCTAAAATATTAGTTACAGTATAATTAAAACTGTTTGATCCGTTATCTGTCTTAATACCAGGAGCATTAGCATCTCCAACATATCCATCTAGAACAGAACCTGGTTTAATGAATACATCTCTTTTATATCCTCTATTTGTTCCACCAACTTTAAAAGTATTAGTTAATTTATCATTTATCTTTGCAGATGCAGCAACTGAAGCTGTAGTGTATATGTAATTTATTTCTTCTGGGTTATTAACAAGAGCTTCAGATATTGAAAAACCACTTGAAGTTAAATTATACTCAGGATTTCCATCAACATCATATATTGTATTTCCATTTGAATCTACGTTATATAAAGGTTCGTATGGATTATAATCATACATAGCTCTAAATGGATTTTGAACATTATTTCTATCTCTAGGCTCATCAGATGTTGTATGTGTAATACCAAAGTTTGTTTGAATATTCAACCATTCTTTAATATCAAACCCTAAATTAACACGACCAGTGATTTTTTCAAAACCACTAATATCCTTAATAATACCAGTATTACGGTCATGTCCTAAACTTAAAAAATAGTTTGAGTTGTCAGAACCACCTGAAAAGGAAACCGAATTTGATTGTAAGTAAGCTTTTCGTAATAAAGTTTTTTGCCAATCATGGTTTAAGTTACTATAATAATCATACTGAGCTTGCGTGCTTATTACAGCCCCAGGTAATGGATTTGCTCCTGCTACACCTAAAGCAGATAATTCAGCTTCATATTGTAGTTTTTGAGTAGTATTCATCATTTCAAAAGTATCATTAATTTTTCTACCATACCCAATAGTTGAATTAACAGAGATGACACCATTTTTATTATTTCTACCTTGCTTTGTAGTAATAACAATAACTCCATTCGCTCCTCTTGACCCATATAAAGAAGCTGTTGCAGCATCTTTTAATATAGACATCGATTCTATATCATTTGGATTTATAGAGTTCATACTAACGCCAACAACACCATCTACAACATAAAGAGGTGCGCTAGATGCGTTTATAGATCCAACACCTCTAATTCTTACATATGCAGTTTGACCTGGTTGACCATTTGCACCTGTAACATTTACACCACTAGCTTTACCTTGCAGCATATTATCAATAGTTGTACTAGGAGCCATCTTAGCTAGATCTTCACCAGTTACAATTGAAACAGCAGAAGTAAGTTGGTCTCTAGTTTTGTTTCCAAAACCCGTAATTACAACTTCAGCTAAACTTTCACCACTTTCTTTAACAGTTACATCAATTTTACTTGACGCTCCAACTACTTTTTCAACAG
>DQTE01000304.1 GCA_015662905.1 Crocinitomix sp.
ACAAAAGTATGAAGAAAAATAGCTATATTAGCAATTCAAAATAAGATTGTCCGAATAATAGGGGGCTAGACCAATCAATCATTATATATAACCTCTATTAAATTAATTTCTATTTTAACTCCATCATAAAATTCATATTTCATCTCAACAATTCCGAAACTTGAATTATAAATGTAATTCAAATAACTTTTCCCTAATAAGGAATGATTAGAAACTGAACTTATTTGCCAACAATTCTCCAAATTAACTGCACCAGAACTATAATTGCAATTTCCTTGAACTAAATACTCAGATGCACAAGTTCCGATAAAATTGTCCCATCCTGATAATATCCATATTGTATCCCTCCAAATTTCTCCTTTTACTAAATAATTTTTCTCAATCTGTGGGAAAGGAGCAACTTCTGTATATACATATTGATTTTTTCTGAACGGGTGAATCCAAAAAAAATCAGATTCTTCAATCGCCCCAGATCTTTCTACATGATCCAAAACACCATAAAAAGGACGACCTTTGCTTTCACTTCTTTGTTTTGCAAAATCATAAAACAATTGTTTTTGGTTTACAGGGTTCGTGAACTCTTTTAAACCTAGAGTGTCTGGCTCGTAATTTACTTTATAAGCTATTTGACTCCTGTCAAAAAACCACGGCCTACCCTTTGAGGTGATAAAAATATATTCCTTAGTTAGAGTATCTCCATCAGCTTTTATAAATAATGCTTCATACTTATATTTTTTATTCTTTGTATAAACAATAGGGATATTCCTATTTCCCATACAAGAAATAACAAATACACAAATTAAACTCAAACAACTATTTTTTAAATAAAACATACTATTCAATTTTAAACCACCACTATTGACATTGCAGTAGTGGTGGTTTACACAACTATTTTCTCATTTTTAAGTCAACCGAAATACACTCATCTCCCTTGATGTTGTTTCCAAACCCTTCAAATTTGATAGTTCTTCTTGTTTTTGGTCTATCAGCACCTGCTAAAATAATCATTTTATTAACTTGCGGATTTAAGGTAATTAATAAACTTAATGAAACTGCTTACAATTATACTTTTTTTGTTTTTGAGTTACGTTGCTCAAACTCAATCACTGATACCATATAGAAAGGGCGACAAATGGGGGTATGCCAATCTTTCTCTTGAGGTGGTTTTAAAACCTAAATATGATGAAGTTGGTTTTTTCATTGATAAAATATGTTGGGTAAGAAAAAACAAAAAATATGCATTTATTGATAATACAGGGAAATTTTTAACTCCTTTTAAATATGATAATATAAAAAGATGTAGTGCAGCTGTTTTTAGTGTTAATATAAAAGATTCATCTTATTGCGTAGATTCAAATCTAAAAAAAGTTAGATGTGGACATAGAGTAGCAGGATGCGGTACGTATGATAAAACGATATGTATTCATTTTACACATACTCAAGAAGATGGTAAAATAGGTTATGTTATGGATTATTATGACTTTAGAGGACTTACTTATGATACGCTTCCTGCAATTTGGACAAATTTTATTTCAAATGAAGTGTGTTTATTTGCAGTAAGAAATGATTCTTTGTGGGGATTCTGTAAAAGGAGGAATTCAACGCTATATATGATTATTGATTATCAATATGATGATGTGAAAAAACAATTTCACTCAGATTTTTACACTATAATTAAAGATAACAAATATGGCTTTGTAAACAAAGACGGTAGTGTTATTGTTAGTCCTAAATATGTAAAACTTAATGATTTCATTGATTATTGCGTTACAGTTGCACATATTACCGATTCTTTTTACTTTTATATTGACGTAAAAGGTAATGAGTATTACGAGATGAATTTTAGAATGAAGCTTAAGCAATGGTTTAAGCGAAATAAATGATGAAAAATATTAAAGTCCAACTTTAAAAAAGAATTAGTTTTAACTTTTTTAGTTATATTTGGGCAGAATTAAAAGGGGGGATTAGCTCAGCTGGCTAGAGCGTTTGACTGGCAGTCAAAAGGTCACCGGTTCGACTCCGGTATTCTCCACAGGTAAATTCATAAGGGATAAAAATTCTGGTTTTTGTCCCTTTTTTTATATCCTAAATATTATGTTTGGTGTGTTCCATTAAATCGGCTAAAAATGCTCTAGCCCTAAAAAGTTGTGCTTTAACAGTACCTAAAGGTAAATCCATCTCTGTGGCAATCTCCTCATAAGATAACTCCTCAAAGTAGCGTTTTTCAATTAATTCTTTATAACGTGGCTTGAGTGTTTTTACAATTTGGCGCATATGTTTAACCTTTTCTAAATGAATGGCTACTTCCTCTGGATCTTTTTCTGACGACTCAATATCCATACTAACATTTTCGCCATCACTATTTGTATAAGCTGAATCCATAGAGGTTAACTTTAAACGTTTTTTCCGAATAAAATCAATGGCGTTGTTTGATGCAATTTTAAAAAGCCAAGTACTAAAAGCGTAAGATGGTGAGTACTGATGTAGCCGATTAAAAGCTTTACCAAAAGCTTCAATAGTTAAGTCGTCTGCATCCTCCTCTTTTCTAACCATTTTTAGCATCATAAAATAAATAGACTCTCTATACATTTCCATTAATTCTGCATAGGCTGATTGATTTCCGTTTAGTGCTTTTTCTACAAGAGCTAAATCACGTTTTCCTTTGTCTGATAGGTTATTATTTTTTACCATTTATTTCTTTTAGTTCCCCTGTTAGAATAATAAATAAAAGGCATAACAATAGCGTAAACAATTTCCCAAATTGGGTAAAACAAGATTAAATCTTTTTGGTGTAGTTTTTTTAACAATAAACCATTTACCACCCAATAAAAAAGTAATCGTATGCCAAAAACTGTTAACACAAATGCGTACCATTTTGTATTAAATAGTAAAATAAATAAAGTTATATACATCAAAAACAGGGTTAAAGGAAAAATTCCTAAAAACATTTTGTTAATAAGTTTGTATTCAGGTGCTGTGGTAAAATGCCTGTGCTTTTGATTAATCCAGTCTTTAAAGGTGGTTTTAGGCTGTGAGTACACAAAGCTATCCTCATCTAATTCTATGGTAATATTTTTTCTATTAGCGGCTTCCTTAATAAACAAATCGTCATCGCCAGAGGTAATATGATAATGTTTTTTAAAACCACCCACATTTTCAAACAGTTGTTTAGAATATGCCATATTTCTACCAACTCCCATATAAGGTAAGGCCGTTTTAGCAAAACTAAGATATGTTATAGCAATATGAGAGGTGTCAAATCTAATAAGTTTGTTTAATAAGCCTTTTGTTTTTACATAAGGACTATACCCTAGAATAATTTGTTTTTTGGCGTTGTAATTTTTGGCCAAGAGTTTTAACCATTGGTTAGATGAAGGATAACAATCAGCATCCGTTACAACGATAAGTTCATTTTTAGCACCTTTTATTCCAACAGTTAAAGGTAGTTTTTTACCAAATTGGCGGTGTTTATTTCGCTCTAGTTCTATATACTTTATGTTTGGATATTTTTTTTGGTAAGTCAAAATGATGTATTTTGAATTATCAACAGATTGGTCATTAATAATTACAATTTCAAAATTTGGATAATCTTGTTCGGCAATTTTAGGCAAGTATTTAAAAAGATTATCTTCTTCATTTCTTGCACAAATAACTACACTTATTGGTGGTAAGTTGTTCGATTGTGTGTCTTTTGCTTTATGAAAGAATAATCTCAGATGAAAAACAAATAAATATAACAATTGAATACCAACTACTACTATATAGATGATTAGTAAAAAGCTAACAAAATCATTTGCTATTTGTGGCATAAAATGAGTCATTACCTACAAAAAAAGATAAAAAAATGATATGGTAAAAACAGCAGGTAAATACTTATCCACATTTACACTTTAAAAAGAACAGTTTTGTTAAAGTTCTTTACGTTATATTTGCAAAAAAATGACAACAATTATATGCAATTCAAATTAGAAAAAACTGACGCAAATTCAAAAGCAAGATCAGGAATTATTACAACTGCACATGGTGTAATTAAAACGCCTATTTTTATGCCTGTTGGTACTGTTGGTACAGTTAAAGGTATCCATCAGCATGAGGTAGAAAAAGATATAAAAGCACAAATTATTTTAGGAAATACTTATCATTTGTATTTAAAACCGGGTTTGGATATTTTACAAAAGGCTGGGGGATTGCATCAATTTATGAATTGGCAGAAGCCTATTTTGACAGATAGTGGAGGATATCAAGTTTATTCATTAGCAGGAACTAGAAAAATTAAAGAGGAAGGTGTGAAGTTTCAATCTCATATAGATGGCAGTTACCATCATTTTTCTCCAGAGTATGCCATAGACATTCAAAGAGTAATAGGCGGAGATTTGATTATGGCGTTTGATGAATGTACACCCTATCCTTGCGAATATAACTATGCAAAAAAATCAATGCACATGACCCATCGTTGGCTCAAAAGATGTATTGATCGTATGGATGAAACAGAACCACTGTACGGCTATGAACAAACATTTTTACCTATAGTACAAGGTTCCACGTACAAGGATTTGAGAGTACAGTCTGCAGAAACTATTGCGTCTTTTGAACAGTCGGCAAATGCCATTGGTGGTTTATCTGTAGGTGAACCAGAAGAGGAACTATACGCAATGACAGATTTAGTATGTGACATTTTGCCCAAAGATAAACCCCGTTACTTAATGGGAGTAGGTACACCATGGAATATTCTAGAGAGTATTGCACTTGGAATTGATATGATGGACTGTGTATTACCAACCCGAAATGCTAGGCACGGTACACTTTATACAAAGAATGGCATTTTAAATATTAAAAATGCTAAATGGAAAGATGATTTTTCTCCACTAGATGAAGATGGGACATCTTTTGTTGATAGTACATATTCTAAAGCTTACGTTAGGCATTTATTTAGTGCAAATGAAGCTTTGGGCAGACAAATAGCTTCCATACACAATTTAGCATTTTATTTATGGTTGGTAGAGGAAGCACGTCAACAAATAGAAAAAGGAACATTTACTTCTTGGAAAAATAAAATGGTAAAACAAATGAAAGAAAAGATGTGACATATTTTACAAGAACTATTCATTTGTCAATTTACAAAAAATAATGATTGATATGTAAATTAAATACCTCATTGTGTTCGTTAAGACGTATGGTAACACAATAAGGATGCCTTAAAATTATAAAAATCAGCACATTTTAACATTTTTTTAAGGTTTTAATGTGAGTTTTTTTATTACATTTGCGAGTAGAAGATGAAAAATATAAGTTTTACATATCGATTAAATGTACTATTTCTGTCATTTTTAATGTTGTTTTCAACCATTGGATTTTCAATGGATATTCATTATTGTGGTGGTGAAATTGATAATATAGGCTTTTACGAAAAAGCTGACGTATGTAAAATGATGAAACAAGATACAGGTAAAAACGTTCCTGCTTGTCATCAAAAAAACGCAAAAAAATGTCATAATGATAACTCACAAAATCGTGTTTCCCAAAAATCGTGTTGCGATAATCAAACTTTTGTATTGTCATCTTTAGATGAAAGTCAATCGGTTAATGGGTATGAACTATCAAACACCAACTTGACATTTATAACCATTTTTGTTTTGGCAAGTTATAACTTATTCAAAGCTGAGACAACTTCTTCGTTAGATTTTGTAAGATATTCTACACCACTGCTCAAGCAGGAGGTGACAATACTACACCAAGTATTTTTAATTTGATTATTATTTGGTACCACGGGATCAGTTTAAATAATTTTTAAACTATAAATATGTGCCTGTGCGGTCTGTTTTAATACAGTATCAAGTAATACTTTCATAATTTATTAAGATTGATATATTTCGTTTAGTTTTTAAATTAAATAATCGTACAGGCATTTTTAACTTCAACTTTTTAGGATTGAAAAAACATAAAATAATTAAAAATGCTTAATAATATAATAAAATTCTTTTTAGACAATAAACTTGTCGCTTGGTTATTTCTCCTTGTTATTGTAGGTTGGGGGCTAGTAACTGCACCTTTTGAATATGACCTTGAAGCTCTTCCAAGAGACCCCGTATCAGTGGATGCAATTCCTGATATTGGTGAAAATCAACAAATTGTTTTTACTAAATGGGCTGGACGTTCTCCACAAGATGTTGAAGACCAAATAACATATCCTTTGACGTCTTCTTTGTTAGGAATACCAGGCATAAAAAGTGTGCGTTCAAATTCAATGTTTGGCTTCTCTTCAATTTATTTAATTTTTGAAGATGACATAGAGTTTTATTGGTCACGTAGCAGAATATTAGAAAAACTAAATTCTTTACCCGCAGGATTGTTACCGCCAAATGTACAACCAGCTTTAGGACCTGATGCAACAGCTTTAGGGCAAATCTATTGGTACACGCTGGAAGGAAAAGACACAAGTGGAAATTCAACAGGAGGATGGGATTTACAAGAACTAAGGTCAATTCAAGATTTTTATGTGAAATATGGATTACAATCGGCTAGTGGTGTGAGTGAGGTGGCATCAATTGGAGGCTTTGTAAAAGAATATCAAGTAGATGTTGACCCTGATAAAATGAAAACTTATGGTGTAACCTTACAACAAGTAATGAGCGCTGTAAAAGAAAGTAACCTAGATATTGGAGCACAAACTGTAGAGATAAATTTAGCAGAATATTTTGTACGTGGTTTAGGATATGTTAAAAAGATAGAAGACATAGAAGAAGCTGTAGTTAAGGTAGAGAACAACGTACCAATAAGAGTTAAAGATATTGGCGTTGTACATTTAGGACCTGCCACACGTAGAGGTATTTTAGATAAATCTGGCGCGCCAGCTGTTGGTGGTGTGGTGGTAGCACGCTATGGGGCTAACCCTTTACAAGTGATTAATAATGTTAAGGAAAAAATAGCAGAAATAGCCCCAGGATTGCCTTCTAAAACGCTAGCTGACGGAACAATTTCTAAAGTAACTATTGTTCCATTTTATGACCGCACACAATTAATTCAAGAAACAATTGGAACACTCGAAGAAGCATTAACTCTTGAAATTTTGATAACAATAATTGTAGTGATATTAATGCTTTTTAATTTAAAATCATCTTTACTTATATCTGCATCATTACCAGTTGCTGTATTAATGTGTTTTATTGCTATGAGGTATTTTGGCATAGACGCAAATATTGTTGCTTTATCAGGTATAGCAATAGCTATAGGCACTATGGTTGATATGGGCATTGTATTGATTGAGAGTATGGTTATTGGTCTTAAAGATGCACCTAAAGGACAACCAATAAAAACAACTATATATAATGCTACAGTTGAGGTTGCATCTGCCGTTATTACTGCTGTAATGACAACTATTGTAAGTTTTTTACCTGTTTTTACAATGCAGGCTTCCGAAGGAAAGTTGTTTAGACCGCTAGCATTTACAAAATCATTCGCTTTGTTAGCATCTGTTATTATAGCTATAACTATTATACCACCATTGGCTGAGGTTTTATTTAGCATAAAAGGTAAGAAAAAAAACACCGCATACTTCTCAAATGTAGCCTTAGTCATTTTATCAGTAATGCTATTGTTTACTACTTATAGTTTTTTCGGTGGCTTTGGTTTAGTTGTAGGAATAACCGGGTTAATTTCAACTTATGCTAAAACTCATAAATCAGAAAAGTGGAATGCTATTTTTGATTTGGTAAAGAATATTCTTTATGCCTTGGTTGTGGCTTGGTTACTTGCTCAAATATGGATGCCATTAGGTGTTACTAAAAGTTTAATTGTAAACTTTCTTTTTGTATCAATAATTATTGGCTCATTAATAGGTCTGTTTTATGTCGTGATACATTTTTATGAGCAGATTCTAAGATTTCTTATACGTATTAAGTACTTATTTTTATTAGGTATAGGGGGGATATTATTTTCAGGTTATTCAGTTTTTAAAAATACAGGGCAAGAATTTATGCCTTCATTAAATGAAGGGTCATTTTTGTTAATGCCTACCTCAATGCCTCATTCAGGAATGCAAATCAATGAGGCCAACTTAAGAATGTTAGATATGGCCGTAACATCAATTCCAGAGGTTGATTTAGTAGTAGGTAAAGCTGGGCGAGTTGAGAGTTCACTTGACCCTGCACCAATGAATATGTATGAAAATGTTATCAATTATAAATCGGAGTATAAAACTGATAAGCAAGGGCGTAGAATACGTTTTAAAGTAGATGATAAAGGTAATTATGTTAAAGATAAAAATGGTGAATTAATTCCTGATGAAAATGGGCAATATTTTAGGCAATGGAGAGACCATATAAAATCAACAGATGATATATGGAATGAAATTGTGAAAGCTACCAAAATACCTGGTTTAACATCAGCACCTAAATTACAACCTATAGAAACCAGATTGGTAATGTTAGCCACTGGAATGAGAGCACCTATGGGGATCAAAGTTAAAGGGCCTGATCTTACAACCATTGAAGAATTTGGATTGCAACTAGAAATGTTTTTGAAAGAAGTAGAAGGCGTGAAGGTAGAAGCCGTTTTTGCCGATAGAATTGTAGGGAAACCATACTTGTTATTAGAGATAAAAAGAAAGGAAATTAGTCGCTATGGATTATCTATAATTGATGTACAAAATCAAATTCAAACTGCAATTGGAGGTATGGTTATGACCTCAACCGTTGAAGGAAGAGAACGTTATGGTATTCGCCTTAGGTATCCAATGGAATTAAGAAATGATCCTGGTAAAATTAAAAATATTTATCTATCAACCCCAACAGGGACACAAATTCCATTAGGAGATGTTGTTGATATAAAATATGAACCAGGACCCCAATCTATAAAAAGTGAAGATGGCTTTTTAACGGGCTATGTGCTTTTTGATAGGCTAAAAGAGTATTCAGAAGTGGAGGTTGTAAACAATGCACAACGTTATTTGGCTGAAAAGATAGAAAAAGAACAACTCAAAGTTCCAGCTGGTGTATCCTATAAATTTGCAGGAAATTATGAACAACAAGTTAGAGCAAATAAAAGATTATCCATTGTAATTCCTATAGCTTTAGGTCTTATATTTTTAATCTTGTACTTTCAGTTTAAGTCTATTATTACTTCATTACTTGTATTTTCAGGTGTATTTGTTGCTTTTTCGGGAGGATTTATAATGATAGGACTTTACAGTCAAGATTGGTTTTTAAATTTTGACTTTTTTGGTACAAATATGCGAGATTTATTTCAAGTTAATAGTATTAATTTGAGTGTGGCCGTATGGGTAGGTTTTCTCGCGCTTTTTGGTATTGCTACAGATGATGGTGTATTGGTAGCCACCTTTTTACAAGATAGTTTTAAAAGTAATAAACCTAAAACAAAAAAAGAAATAGAAGATGCGGTTGTGGAAGGAGGTAAAAGACGTGTAAAACCAGCAATGATGACAACTGCAACTACCATTCTTGCACTATTACCAGTTTTAACATCAACAGGTAAAGGTGCAGATATAATGTTACCTATGGCGATTCCGTCTTTTGGAGGAATGGTACTCAATATGGTAACAATGTTTACAGTGCCTGTATTGTACTACTTATGGCAATCAATTGCTTTAAAATTTAAAAAATCGTAACAATGAAAATATTAATAAAAAATATAAGTTTTGTCTTAAATTCAATAAATATTGATAGACAAATTTTTGAAAAGACTCTTTATTTAAGAGTTAGCATAGTGTTATGTATGTTATGGGGAATAAACACACAAATTGTAACTGCACAAACTCTAGATTCTCTTTTACAACAAGTCGTTGAGTATAATCCTAACTTAAAATCTTTGCAATTAGAATATGAAGCCGAGTTATTGAAAAAAGATCAGGTAAGTCAATTACCAAATCCAGAAGTTGGCTTAGGTGTTCCTATTTTAAAACCAGAAACAAGGCTTGGCCCACAATTAGTAATGGTGTCAGCCAGTCAAATGTTTCCTTGGTTTGGGACATTAAAAAGCAAAGAAGATATTGTAATTACAATGTCAAAAGCAAAATTTGAAAGAATTTCTGCTTTAAAGTTAGAATTGTTTAACAAGGTTAAAATAGCTTATTACCAAATTTATTTTTTAAATGAAAAATCAACAATTATTAAAGATTATATAGAAATATATAAAACTTTAGAAAGCGTAGCCCTTGCAAAGGTTGAAAGTGGTCAGTCAACCACCGCAGATGTGTTAAGGATTCAATTAAAAATTCAAGAATTAGACCAAGAATTAAAACTTATAGAAAATCAAAAGCTAAGCTATTCAGCGGTAATTAATCAACTAATCAATCAATCTAACCAAGTAGAAATTATTCCGACTGACAACTTAGAACAACCAGCAGTTTTAAATTTTGATTTGGAGTCTTACAGAGAAAAAATTAGGACTTACCATCCTTTAATGTTAAAACTTAATTATCAGATTGAAGCCTCTAAACAACAGCAAATTGTAAATGCTAATATAAATAAACCCGTTGTAGGAGTTGGTATAGA
>DQTE01000099.1 GCA_015662905.1 Crocinitomix sp.
ATAGTAATATGTGATAATAACTTATATTTTAATGTTCCTAATACTAATACTTTCATTGATGTTTTATTTTGAATAAAAAAAGCCCAGTATCTTTAGATAATGGGCTTAGATAAATAATTTAATAATGCGTTTATCCGTTAAGGGCTTCTGCACCACCAACAATTTCTAATATTTCGTTAGTAATTGCAGCTTGACGCGCTTTATTATATTCTAATTTTAGTGCTTTATTAAGTTCGCTAGCGTTATCGGTTGCTTTGTGCATTGCTGTCATTCTTGCTCCGTGTTCACCTGCGTGAGACTCTAACAAAAACTTATAAAATTGTGTCTTTAATGATTTTGGAATTAACTCTGTAACTATTTCCTTTTTTGATGGTTCAAAAATGTAATCATTATTTACTGTTCCACCTTCATTTTCTGTTTGAACAATGGGTAAAAACTGTTCTGTTGTAACAACTTGAGTTGCTACATTTTTAAATTTATTGTAAACCACTACTACTTTATCAATATATCCATTTGCGTAGGCATCCATAATCTTTTGTGCCATTTTGTTGGAATTTGTAAAGTTTAGTTCATTCCAAATTTCATCCGTATGTGAAGGTAAAAAAGACCCTCTAACATTAAATGCTGTTTTCTTAAAAGCGTCAGTAGCTTTTTTTCCAATAGGTAAAACTGAAACAGTTGTATCTTTATATTCTTTTGTTGCCAATCTAAGCGCCTCTTTGATTACGTAGTTGTTAAACCCACCACACAATCCTCTATTAGAGGTTACAACGACAATTAAAACATTTTTTATTTCTCTTTCTTGAGAAAAAATATTTTCGGAATTATCAAGAGAAGCCGTTAAATTAGATAGAATTTCTTGTAATTTTTCAGCATAGGGTCTCATTTGAGTAATAGCATCTTGCGCACGTTTTAATTTTGCAGCAGATACCATTTTCATAGCTGAAGTGATTTGCATTGTAGAGGATACAGATGCTATTCTATTTCTAATTTCTTTTAAGTTTGCCATTTTTTTTAGTTATTGGTTTACCAAATTTTTGGTTGTTAAACTAAAATAGCAAAACCCTATTGCTAGAGTTTTGCTTTAATTAATATCTGCTGGCTAAATCAGTAATAACTTGAGTTAAAACTGAAGTTTCAGCGTCAGTATATTTACCTTTTGCTAAGTTATCCATTGTTTCTTTGTGAGAAGAGTTAAGAATAGTTAGCAATTCTTTTTCAAAATCTTTTACTTTATCTAGAGGTACTTTTGAAATTAAACCTTTTGTACCTGCATAAATAATTGCAATTTGGTCTTGTACTGCGTAAGGGCTACCTTCAGGTTGTTTTAATATTTCAACGTTTCTGGCACCTTTATCAAGAACAGCTTTAGTTGCCGCATCTAAATCAGAACCAAATTTAGAAAAAGCTTCAAGTTCTCTATATTGAGCTTGGTCTAATTTTAAAGTACCAGCTACTTTTTTCATTGATTTAATTTGAGCCGAACCACCTACACGAGATACTGATATTCCTACATTAATTGCAGGTCGTACTCCCGAGTTAAACAGGTTAGATTCTAAGAAGATTTGTCCGTCAGTAATAGAAATTACGTTAGTAGGAATATAGGCAGAAACATCACCTGCTTGTGTTTCAATAATTGGCAAAGCTGTTAATGACCCACCTCCTTTTACTAAATCTTTAATAGAGTCAGGAACATCATTCATTCCTTTTGCAATTTTGTCGTCAGCAATTACTTTTGCTGCTCTTTCTAACAATCTTGAGTGCAAGTAAAATACGTCACCTGGGTAAGCTTCACGTCCTGGCGGTCTTCTTAATAATAAAGACACCTCACGGTAAGCCACAGCTTGTTTAGATAAATCATCATATACAATTAAAGCTGGACGTCCAGTATCTCTAAAATATTCTCCAACTGCTGCGCCGGCAAAAGGAGCATAAAATTGCATTGGTGCAGGGTCAGCCGCATTAGCTGCTACAACTGTTGTATATGCCATTGCACCTGCTTTTTCTAATTTGTCAACGATTCCAGCAACAGTTGAACCTTTTTGACCAATTGCTACATAGATACAGTAAACAGGTTCTCCTTTATCGTAGAACTCTTTTTGATTGATAATTGTATCGATAGCAACAGTTGTTTTACCCGTTTGTCTATCACCAATAATCAATTCACGTTGACCTCTTCCTACAGGAATCATAGAGTCAATTGCTTTAATCCCTGTTTGTAAAGGTTCGGTTACTGGCTGACGGAAAATTACCCCTGGTGCTTTACGCTCTAAAGGCATTTCGTAAGTTTTTCCTTCAATTGGTCCTTTCCCATCGATTGGGTTACCTAAAGTATCAACAACACGCCCAACAATTCCTTCACCTACTTGTAAAGAGGCAATAATTTGTAATCTTTTTACAGTATCACCCTCAACAATATTGTCAGATTTTCCTAACAATACAACGCCTACGTTGTCTTCTTCTAAGTTAAGAGCAATTCCTCTCAACCCTCCTTTAAATTCAACCATTTCTCCGTATTGAACACCATTCAATCCGTAAATAATCGCAATACCGTCACCAACTTGTAATACGGTACCAACTTCTTCTAATTCAGCTTCTGTTTTAACTCCTGAAAGTTCTTCTCTCAAGATTGCTGTAACTTCTGCAGGTTTGATATTAGCCATTTTCTAATATATTTTTTATTTAGTAAAACTACTATTAATTTAGCAGTATATTTTTTAGGTTAGTTAATTGACTTGCAATTGAAGCATCTAATTGCTTGTCTTTAATTTTAATAATAAAACCACCAATTAATGAAACATCTGTTTTTTCAATTAAATTGATAGTATATCCATCATATTTAGTTTTTACTTTTTCTATTATTTTTGTTTTGGTAGCGTCATCTATAGGTTGAGCTGAAACAAGTTCAACGTCTAAAATATGTTTATGCTCTTTGTATAACAGGGTAAAGCTGTATGCAATATTCGGTAAAAGGTTCTCTCTCTTGTTTTTTGTTATCAATTGTATAAATGATAAAGATAGGTCATCTACCTTACCTTTAAATAATTTATCAAATACATTGGCTTTTTTATCACTGTTAACAATGGGGTTCTTAAGCAAGTTTGTTAGCTCTTTTGATTCTTTACAAATTTCAGAAAGCTGAACCATATCTTCATTAATTTTGTCTATGTTGTTTTTTTCAATAGACAACTCTAACAAAGACTTAGCGTAACGTGATGCAACAATAGTTCCTTTCATTTGTTTGTTAGTTTAAATTGATATCTTCAACCAATTGACTAGCTAAAGCTTTTTGTTTGTCGTTTGACGAAAGTTCACCTTTAATTATTTTTTCAGCAACTTCAAGCGAAAGTGCTGCTACGTGTGTTTTTATTTCAGACATAGCTTGATTTTTCTCGTTTATAATTGCTTGTTGAGCGTCTTCTAAAATTTTATTAGCATCTTTTTTAGCATTTTCACGTGCCTCAGCTATTAATTTTTTAGAGATTTCATTTGCTTCTTTTATAATGCTATCACGTTCAATTCTAGCCTCTTTTAGCAATTTTTCATTTTCAGCCTGAAGTTGTTGCATTTCGTGTTTGGTCTTGTCTGCTAATTCTAAAGAATCGGCAATACTTTGCTCACGTTCTTTAACTGCATTAAGCATTGGTTTCCATGCAAATTTTGCTAATAGTATAAGAAGTATAATAAAAACTATACCTCCCCAAAACATTGTACCTACCGACGGTGTTATTAAATCCATTTTTTTTTGTTTTAATTAATTAAAAATAAGTTAAAACAAGAATGCAGGCAACCCCTACATTCTTGTTTTTAAAATTACTTAGCTAACATTCCTACTACTACACCGAATAATGCTACACCCTCAATAAGTGCTGCAGCAATAATCATATTAGTTTGAATTTTACTAGTAACTTCTGGTTGTCTTGCAATAGCATCCATTGCAGATCCACCAATTTTTCCGATTCCTATTCCAGCTCCTAATACAGCTAGTCCGGCTCCAATTGCTCCCATAATTTACTTTTTTTATTTATTTAACTTATTTATTTACTATTTAATTTAGTGATGACCATCATCTACTGCTGCACCTATAAACATAGATGACAACAATGTAAAAATATATGCTTGTAAAAAAGCCACCAATGTTACCTCTAAAACCGATATAAATAACGCTAAAGGAACTGATAATCCTGCCCAAGCTATGTTGTGGTTTAAAAATATTATTCCAATAATTGATAAAACAATGATATGTCCTGCTGTAATATTTGCAAACAAACGAATTGTGAGAGCCGCAGGTTTAATTAAGACACCCATTAATTCAATAGGTACTAATATTATCCACAATGGCCAAGGAACACCTGGTGGCATCAACATGTGTTTCCAAAACGCCCATTTAGAGTGTATCATTTGTATAATCAATGTAAA
>DQTE01000154.1 GCA_015662905.1 Crocinitomix sp.
AAAAAACCTTTGCATTATGGCAGATGGCAACCCTTAGGTAATAAAGTAAAAATTATAGAAGAAAAAATTATTTCAGAACGTACCCAACCATTAAACATTAACTTACGTGTAATAGAGCAAGAAGTGGAAAAATACTTGTTTCAATAACAAGAAAGAGCCCAATTTTGGGATTGGACTCTAACTCTGAAATGAAAAAAACTACTTACTCTCTGCACAATATACAACTTTTTTGTGTATCAACAAAATATTTTTGATAAATATTTTGAAATCGGTGGCAAATAACTTTTGGCACTGATTTTGTTTTATAGCTAGTGAACCTAAATATTTAACATTATGAAAACTTTATTTTTAACCATATTATCAGTATTTAGCTTAAACTTTTTAATGGCTAATGACATTGAAACTTTAGAGGGAGATGCATCAAAAGATAACTTTAAAAAAATAAACAATAGAGCATTTGCCCCAGGGGAAAAATTAACCTATAGATTATCTTACGGCTTTATGGATGCTGGTGAGGCGGTACTAACTGTAAATAAAACCTCAAAAAAGGTAAGAGGGAGAGAATTGTGGAGAGTAAGAGGTGTTGGAAAAACTATTTCAGCTTTTGAATGGTTCTACAAGGTGCATGATGTTTACGAATCATATATGGATGCTGAAGGTTTGTTTCCGTGGATGTTTATAAGACGTGTAAATGAAGGAGGGTATAAAATTGAACAAGATTATGTTTTTTACCAACATAAAAAAATAGTTGACAATGGTAAAGGTAAAAAATTTAGAGTTCCAAATATGGTACAAGATATGATTTCTGCCTTTTACTACGCCAGAACATTAAATTTTGACAATGCAAAAATGAATGAAGTATTTTTAGTAAATGTCTTTTTAGATGATGAATTATATCCTACTAAAATAAGATATAAGGGAAAAGAAATTGTAAAAATACGTAAAGGTAAATTTAGATGTCACAAGTTTGTGCCTGTTGTACAAGAAGGGAGAGTATTTAATAGTGAAGATGATTTAACAATTTGGATTACAGATGACGGCAACAAAATTCCTATCCTAGCTAAAGCTAATATTAAAGTTGGTTCTTTAAAAATGCACTTAGTTAAATGGGAAAACTTAAAAAATTCAATGGCAAGAATAAAATAGCGTAACCCTATGAGAATACGTTTTTATTCAAAAAAACCATCAAATTATTTGATGGTTTTTTATTTTCTTAAATTACGGCTTAGCTTATTGCAGTTTAACCTCACAACTGCATCAATCTCAAAATAAAAATTTTAATCTGCCCGATTAAAACTGTTGTTGAGATGGCGGTGTGTCAGAAAAATCTTGTAAATCCACATCAAACACTAAAACAGAATTAGCAGGAATACCTGGTATATCTCTATCACCATATCCTAAATATGGAGGTATAATTAACATTCCTTTCCCCCCTTTTCCAAACATTGGGATACCTTCTTGCCAACCTGGAATTAATTGGTGCATAGGAAAAGGAAAGGTAGTTTCATTTTTATCAAAAATAGAATCGTTAGTAGCAAGTCTTCCTTCGTACTTAAGTGTTAAATAGTCAGTTAATTTTGGATGTTCATCATTTCCGAGTTCATCTATAACCACAAATAACCCCGATTCGGTTTCTTGCGCATTTTTTATCTGATGTTTTTTTAAGTAGGCTTTTATCTCATCAGAATAATCCTTGTCTTTTACTACTTTTGGTAAACTTGGTTGGTCAGAGAAATCTACCAATTCAATATCAAAAACAAGTACTGAATTGCCTGGTATTGAACCTGAAGACTGACTACCATATCCTAAATCAGGTGGAATAATTAATTTTCCTTTACCTCCCTTACCAAAATGAGGAATCCCCTCTTGCCACCCAAGGATTAATCCGTTTAGAGGAAAAGTAGCTGGTTCGGTACTTGTACCATCAAAAACTTCCCCGTTTAACAATGCTCCTGTATAATGAATCGTAACAAAATCGCTTATTTTTGGATGTTCATCACTTCCTTGTTTTTCAATATAAACATACAGTCCACTTTCTAATCTTTTTACTTCATCTCCCCATTCTTTATCGGCTAAATATTCAGTAACTTGCTTATCATATTCAGTTTCTGTATAGTTTAGTGTTTCTTCTGCTTGTTGTTCACCTCCACAGGCAAACAATAAAAAAAATGGTGTTATTAATGCTATTTTTTTCATTTATTATGTATTTGTTTGAGTTAATATTAAAATCTAAAATTTTTTAATTTTTCTGGTTGTAAAATAGTAATGTTAGAGCCTTTTACAGAAATATAGCCATCGTGTTTAAATTCTGACAATGTCCTAATTACTGATTCTGTTGCTGTTCCAACAATTGATGCCAAATCATCACGTGATATAGCAATGTTAAAATGGTCTTGATTTTCTTGTTTATACTTTGCTTCTAACTTTAGTAAAGAATCTGCCACTCTTTTCCTAACAGTGTCGTAAGCTAAATTAAGCAGTTCTTGTTGTTTAACATCAATAGACCCCGCTAACATTTTAATAAACTTTGTTGACACCTCCTTTGATGAATACAGTAAATGTAAAAAATCATCTTTAGGAATTAGCGTTAATTCTACATTTTCTAAAGCGGCAGCTGTTTCTTCATAAGCTTCATCTGCAATTAAAGATTTATACCCTAAAAAATCTCCTTTTTTGTAAAGGTTTGTTACAAACTCTTTACCATCACGGTTCATTTTATAAGTTTTTACTTTTCCTGTGTTTACAAAATATAAAAAATTTGGAATGTCTCCTTCGTAGTAAATTGTATCTTTTTTGTTGTATTTTTTTACTCTTTTTTCATTTGATAGCTTTTTTAATTGTTCAAGCCCTTTTGCATCATTTATAAATGAATGTAAACTCTGCTCTGTTGTTTCGAACTTCCCTTCATGTTTAAATTGTTTAAGCCTATTTAAGCGTCTTTCAATTGAATCTAAAAGTTCAGTATCATCAAATGGTTTTGTAATGTAGTCATCAGCGCCCATATTCATTCCCTTTCTAAAATCTTCTTTTTCAGATTTTGCTGTTAAAAAAATAAAAGGAATTGAAGCTGTTTTTAAATTTTTACTAACCATATATAATACCCCATAGCCATCTAGCTCAGGCATCATAATATCACATAAAATCAAATCTGGCAGCTCTGCCTTTATAAGCTCTACGCCTTTTTTTCCGTCCTCAGCAGTTACTACATCATAATCTGCTAATACAAGAATTTCTTTAATATTTTCACGCATTTCAGCGTTATCTTCTATTACTGCTATTTTTGCCATTTTTTATGGGTATTTCTATTATAAACTTTGTGCCTTTATTTTCTTTACTTTCAAAGGTAATATTTCCTTTTAATAATCCTAAATAACTTTTAACAATATTTAATCCTAACCCTGTCCCTTTATAGTTTAGCGCATTTTTTGCTCTAAAAAACCTATTAAACAAATCTTTTTGGTCATCTTTAGGAATACCCATACCGTAATCAATTATATTTATTATCATTGATTCTTGTTCAATATAGATGTTTAACAAAATATCTTGTCCTTCATTTGAGTATTTAATGGCATTGGATATTAAATTAAAAATAATATTTCTTAAAATATTGGTGTCTGACTGCACAATATTTTTGTCCGTTGATATAGTTGTTTTAATAGTTTGCTTATCTTTAGTGATTGTTTGTATTTCTTCAGCCAATTGGTTAAAAAATGAGTTTACATTTATATCCTCTAAAACAACTTCCACCATTTTACTTTCCAATTTATCACTTGACAAAAAGTCATTTAAAATATCTGTTAATATTTTAACAAAAGTTTTAATACGTTTTATATGCTTTTCGGTTTCTTCTAACTTATTTGCTTTTATATATCTATCTATTAATGAAACTGATGATAAAATTGTACTTAAAGGTGTTCTAAACTGATGTGATGCCATTGAAACAAAGCGTGATTTCATTTCATTAATCTCTTTTTCTTTCTTTAATGACTCTTCTAACTTAATGGCGACTTTTTTTTCTTTAGTTATATTAGTCTCTACCACTAAAATCTTATCTATCTCACTCTCTTTTTTTGGTAAAGGGACTGCGTCAATATGATAATATTGTCCTTTTGTAGATATTTCAAAGCTTCTATACTTCCCAGAAAAAACTGTTTTTAATTCTAATTCAATTTCTTTTTTAATACCTTTAGGTAAACGTGACAAATATGAAGTGCCGATTAACTTTTCAGAAGTAATTCCCATTTTGAAAAGCTCTTTTCCTTCTACAAAAATATAATTGAAATTTTTATCAAAAACATTTATTGTGCCGTTTGGAAAATTACGCGACACTGCTGTATAAAGTGCTTGTGTCTCGGCTAAAGCCTTTGTTCTTTCTATAATCTGTTCTTCTAATTCTTCATTTAATTTTTTTAATTTTTGTTCTGCTTTAACACGTTTGGTTATATCTGTTAAAAGAGCAACAAAAAATTGTTCACCCTCTACCTCTATATGATTTAAACTTGTTTCTATATAAAAAATACGATTTCCTTTTGCTTTTGCTTTTAAAACTCTACCTATTCCCATTTGTTTTTTGGTAGGTTTTTTTTTGTAATCTTCTACATATTGATTATGCTTTTTGTGTATCTCATCTGGTATAAGAATATTCAAGTCTTTATCTAATAGTTCCTCTTCTGAATAGTGAAACATTTCAGATAAACGCTTGTTAACTTCAACAATTTTTCTATCCATATTTACAACCAAAAGTCCTTCGTTAATGTTTTCGAATAACAGTTTAAAAAAGGCATTGTTTTGGGTAATTCTTGACGTATTTTTCATTATTTTTTTGGATGCAACATTTATTAAGTGTAAAGATAAAAAATAGCTGTTAACTTTGTGTCAAAATTAATATCAAAATGCAAGAATGTTACCATTGTGGAAGTAATTGTGAAGAAGAAATATATTTTGACGAAAAAATATTTTGCTGTGAAGGATGTAAAACCGTTTATGACATTCTATCAGGTAGTGATTTAACTAATTATTACAAAATTGAGCAAACTGTTGGAGATGTTTCAACTTCAAAAATAGGGGTTAAAGCAAACAAAAGTTTTAAAGGAAAATATAACTTTTTAGACCTACCTGAATTTAGAGAAAAACTGATTACCTTTTCTGAAGGAGATTATTCAAAAATCACTTTGTTTTTACCTCAAATTCACTGCAGTTCTTGTTTATGGCTACTTGAGCGTCTTGATAAACTGGCTGATGGTGTTACATCATCTCAAATATTTTTTGCAAAAAAAGAAGCAGAAATAACATTTAATGAGTCTAAAATTAGTTTGAGAGAACTGGCCGAATTACTTGCTTCAATAGGTTATCCGCCAAGTATTACATTAGAAGATTATGACAAGAAAAAAAGTTCAAAATCTAACAAAAAACTTTTGTTTAAAATTGGTTTAGTTGGCTTTTGTTTTGGTAATGTAATGTTAATGAGTTTTCCTGAATACTTTGGCATTGATGAGCAGTACAAATCTTTTCAAAATACTTTCAATTACATTAACTTTGCGCTTTCAATACCTGTTTTAATATTTGGTGCAAAAGATTACATTGTATCCGCTTATAAATCATTAAAAAATAAACGCATTAACATTGATGTGCCAATTAGTATTGGTATTTTGGCGTTATACCTACGTTCATTATATGAAGTGACTTTTGGAGTTGGCGCTGGCTACTTTGATTCATTTATTGGATTAATTTTCTTTTTACTCATTGGCAAGTGGTTTCAAAATCAAACTTATACCGCTATTAATTTTGAGCGTGATTACAAATCTTATTTTCCCATTGCCGTTAGTCGATTAAAAAATGATAATGAAGAGATTGTTGCCTTAAAAAAAGTTAAAGTTGGTGACAAATTAATTATAAGAAACAACGAATTAATACCAACAGACTCGATATTATTAAAGGGTAAAGGTAGTATTGATTATAGTTTTGTAACAGGAGAATCTGTCCCTATTGAAAAAAATTCTGGTGATAAACTATATGCTGGTGGTAAACAAAAAGGGGAAAGTATTGAGGTTGAGGTTATAAAAAATATTGATAACTCATACCTAACACAATTATGGAATAACCCCATTTTTGATAAAAAAAATGAGTACGAAACGTTATCCGATAAAATTAGTCGCAAGTTTACCGTTGGTTTGTTGATTGTTGCGTTTATTGCTGGTCTTGCTTGGTTATACGTAGATGCCTCTCGTGCTTCATTTATAGTTGTTTCAATTCTTATTGTAGCTTGCCCTTGTGCCATTGCTTTATCTGTCCCTTTTACTTATGGTAACGGTATTAGAGTTTTGGGCAGAAAAGGTTTTTATTTAAGGTCTGTTAATGTTATTGAACCTATGACAGAAATAACAGATTTAGTTTTTGATAAAACAGGTACCTTAACACATAATAATCAATCTAAAATAAAATGGGAGGGGCAGACACTTTCAAATGAAGATTTAGCTGTTATTCAGCAGGCTACTTACCATTCATCTCATCCATTAAGTAGGCAAATTTCATCTCATATAGAAAAAGCACCTAAAACCATCAAATTTGATGAATTTGATGAAATTCCCTCTAAGGGAATTAAAGTTGTTTTTAGCAGCAATGAATATAAGATAGGACATAAAAATTGGATTGGTGCTCGTGCATACGATAATAAAACAAGGGTTTATATTGCTAAAAACAACCTTGTTTTAGGCGCTTTTGTTTTTGAAAACATATATCGTTCTGGTTTAGAGGTGTTATTTGAAAAATTAAACCCAAATTATAAAATTCACATTCTATCGGGGGATAATGATTCTGAAAAAGAAAAATTATTTCAAATGTTACCAAAAAACTCGAATTTAATTTTTAATCAAAAACCTGAAGACAAACTTAATTACATAAAAATACTACAAGAACAAAATAAAAAGGTAATGATGCTGGGTGATGGTTTAAATGATGCTGGTGCTTTACAACAATCAAACGTTGGTGTTTCAGTGGTTGATGATGTATATAGTTTTACGCCTTCATCTGATGTAATTATTAATGGTGAAAAACTCATTAACCTTAGTGACTACTTAAAGTATGCGAAATTTAACACCAAAGTGGTAAAATGGAGTTATGTTTTTTCTTTACTCTACAATTTAGTTGGACTAAGCTTTGCCATAACAGGACACCTACAACCTTTAGTGGCGGCAATATTAATGCCTTTAAGTTCAATTAGTGTGGTTTTACTTGTTACGCTAGCAACATCATTAAAAGGGAGAAAATTGTGTTAAAAAACATCAAAAAAAGCCCTCAATATAATGATTAAGGGCTTCTATAGTATTATTAATAAATATTAATATTAATGTTCTTCTTCTCCTTCTTTTAAAGGAACGGTCTGAGGAATAAAATCTTCTTCAGCACCTGGCTTAGAATAATCATAAGGCCATCTGTAAACAGTTGGTAATTCACCTGGCCAATTACCATGTATATGCTCAACAGGCGTTGTCCATTCAAGTGAATTTGATTTCCACGGATTTTTAACTGCTTTTTGGCCGTGTTTAATGCTATAAAAGAAATTTGCTAAGAAAATAATTTGTCCAATTGAACCAATAATTGCAAAAACAGATATAACAACATTCAAGTCCATAATCATTTCAAACTGATGTGTATCAAATGACTCATAGACACTATAATCATAATATCTACGCGGCGCCCCACCAATACCAACAAAGTGCATAGGTAAAAATACCCCATAAGCAGAGATGATTGTAATCCAAAAATGTACAAAACCTAATTTGGTATTCATCATTCTTCCATACATTTTAGGAAACCAGTGATATACACCAGCAAACATTCCTAAAATTGCAGTCATTCCCATTACAACATGGAAGTGAGCTACGACAAACATAGTATCATGTACTTGAATATCAAGGGCAGAATCTGCTAAAATGATACCTGTAATACCTCCTGTAATAAATGAGGACACTAAACCTATAGAGAAAAGCATTGCAGGGGTAAATCTTAAGTTACCTTTCCATAAGGTTGTAATATAGTTAAATACTTTTACTGCCGAAGGAATAGCAATTAACAATGTTGTAAATACAAATACTCCTCCTAAAAATGGATTCATACCTGTAACAAACATGTGATGCCCCCATACAATAAATGATAAAAATGCAATGGCTAAAATAGAACCTATCATAGCTCTATAACCAAAAATTGGTTTACGTGCATTTGTTGATACAATTTCAGACGTTAACCCTAAAGCCGGCAACAATATAATATAAACCTCTGGATGCCCTAAAAACCAAAATAAATGTTCAAAAAGAATTGGTGAACCACCAGATTGCTCCATCATTTCACCACCAACGATTACATCTGATATGTAGAAAGATGTTCCTAATAATCTATCCATTAACATTAGTACAACAGCTGAAACAAGTACAGGGAAAGACAATACACCAATAATAGCCGTTACAAAAAATGCCCAAATAGTTAAAGGCATTCTTGTCATCTTCATTCCTTTTGTTCTTAAATTTAAAACAGTAACTATATAGTTAAGCGAACCAATTAATGAAGACGCCACAAAAATCGTCATAGACAATAACCAAACCGTCATTCCCATTCCTGAGCCTGATATGGTTTGCTCAAAAATTGATAAAGGAGGATAAATGGTCCAACCTGCATTAGCTGGCCCTCCTTCCAAAAACAGCCCATATACCATTAAAATTGATGATAATAAAAATAGCCAATATGATAACATGTTCAAGAAACCTGATGCCATATCTCTTGCCCCTATTTGTAATGGAATTAAAATATTACTAAACGTACCAGATAATCCTCCTGTTAAAACAAAAAACACCATTATGGTACCGTGAATTGTAACTAAACCTAGGTACATTCCTCTGTGCATAACACCATCAGGTGCCCATGTATCACCTAAAAAGGCATTTAAAAAACTGTTGCTTTCACCTGGCCAACCCAGTTGAATTCTAAATAAAACTGATAAGAAAACACCAACTATTGCCATAAAAATAGCAGTAATTAAAAATTGTTTTCCAATCATTTTATGATCTTGACTAAAAATGTATTTAGTAATAAAACTTTCTTTTTGGTGTACGTGTGCGTGTGCTGACATAATTATTTATATAAATTAATTATACTTTAACTTTATTGTTTAATTTTTTGCTATTGGAGATTTAGTGTTTTCTTTCTTCCAGGCTAAAAAGTCCTGTTCAGTTTCATCTACAACAACAATTAATTTCATATTAGAGTGACCTTCGCCACAAATTTTATTACATAGTAGTACGTAATTAAAATCTGGATTACCGGTAATGTCTCTCATTTCTTTAGTAGATATAATAGGTTTAAACTTAAATTTTGTTCTCATCCCAGGCACAACATTCATTTGTGCTCTAAAATGAGGGAAATAAGCAGAGTGCATTACATCTTTAGATCTGAAAATAAACATGTATTCTTGATCTTTTATTAGATGCAATTCCATTTTTGTCATAAAATCATCATTTGCAACAATCAACTTATTAGGATTCATTCTTTCTTTCATTTTTAAAAGACGTTCTCTTAAACGGATATATTTTTCCATTTTAAGCTCCATTTCCTTTTCTTTAGCTACTGAATATACCTCTTTACCCTCTGCTGCCTTATCTAATTTATCTTTTAGTTTATCAACCGTCGATTGCATATCCTCAATTGATGCTTCTAAAGATTCAGGAGTTACAAGACCAAGCGGGTTACTGCCTGTAGTCAATTTATAATCCGCATACCCTAGTTTGTTGTCATCACCTGCATATCTTGCTGTCCACGAGAATTGTTCGCCAAAAAGTTCAACCACTTTAGCGTTATCAGATGGTTTACTGGTAATATCATTCCATGTTTTTAAACCTAAAATAATAATAACAGCAAGTGCAGATGCTGGTATAATGGTCCAAATCATTTCTAACTTGTTGTCGTGAGGAAAATAATACGCTGTATTTCCTTTTTTACCTCTATATTTTATAGAAAAATACAACAACGCAATATTTGTAGAAAAGTAAACAATAAAAACTATAATCCAGTTTATATTGAATAAAAAATCAATTTCTTGTCCGTGCTCAGATGCTGCTTGCGGTAGATAGCCATTTTTATACTTCAAAATCATAAAAATAACAGATGTAAGCATCAAGAACCCAAATACACCTATTAGGAGCGCATTAAAATTATTTTCAGAATCTGAAATATCCTCTTCTTTTCTTCCATTTAATTTTCTAGCCAATACTGATACTCTCATCAATTGGGTAGCGGTGATTATACCAACAATTGTAATTATCCAACCTATCATAATGTATGCGTATATATTTTAGTTATTAGTTTTTATATTAAATATCGTGATGCTTACTTTCATCTAAATATGGGTGATTTTTTGGCACTAGAGGAGCTTTAGTCAAAGTGTTTAAAACCCAGTAAGCAAATACCCCAGCAAAAAACAAAAACAACCCTATTTCTACTAATCCAATATGTCCATATTCGCCCATAGAACCAGGTGTCACTAACATAAACATATCTGCCCAGTGTCCTAAAATTATTATAAAGCAAACTGTCACAAGTATTCCAATATTTCTTTTAGCCTCTCTTGACATTAAAATCAACATTGGGATGATAAAGTTTATAGCAAACATTCCCCAGAAAATATATTTATAATTGTCAAATCTAAATCTGTAGTAAATAACTTCTTCTCCAATATTTGCATACCAATATAACATAAATTGAGAAAAGAACAAATAAGACCACAAGAAACTCAATGCAAAAATCCATTTTCCTATATCATGTATGTGAGAATTATTAACAACCTGTAGATGACCTAAACTTTTAAGGTATAACACCAATAACATTATTGATACCATTGCTGTTAACCACATTCCTGAAAATACGTACCAACCGTATAATGTAGAAAACCAATGTGGGTCAATAGACATTAACCAATGCCATGTTAAAGTTGAACTAGTATAACCAAATAATACTAGAAAAAATGCTGCTTTCGCAAAGTTTTTGAAATGTATCTTAGTTCCTCCTTCAATATCTTCTCTCAACGACCTTTTTCTAAATCCTAAATAGAACATGTAATAAATTGCCATATAAACAACGGTAGCTCCCCAAAAGAAACCTTTTGTTAAAAATGGGGCTTTGTTAGCAATAATTTTATCATGATTAACAATCTCTGAATCAAAATACTGGTAGATATGACCTAAATGGTGTCCGTGAATTTCAGTATAACCTCCATCTGTAAATGTAAGCACCAAGAAAATAGCAACAACGATAGCTCCACCTAATAAAACATAAGAAGCAACTCCCTCTACCACTCTCTTAATAGCAACAGACCAGCCTGTTTCTGTAGCATATTGTAATGCTAAAAAGAATAAAGCTCCTAATGAAATAAATAAAAAGAATAATCCATTTATTAATAAATTAGAAAATATCCTTGTCTTAGATTGATCTGAATCATCTAAAAATATCCCAATAAAGAATAAAGCTAGTCCTACACCAACTAATCCAAATATTACTTTTTTTGCTTTTGCTGAAATTTGAAATTCCATGTTTTTTAATTTTTATCTAATTATTAAAATAATCTAAACTCTACTCGTCTATTAGACTGTCTACCTTCTTCAGATGAATTATCAGCTATGGGTTTGTATTGACCATACCCAACTGCCTCCAATCTACTTATTTCGACGCCTTTTTCAACTAAATAATCTCTGACTGATCTAGCTCTTTTTAAAGATAAATGCTGATTTGAATATGCACTTCCAACATTGTCTGTATGACCATTAATGAGTAACTTATAATCAGAATTATTTTGTAGCAATTCAACTAACTTATCTAATACGCTAAAAGATTTAGCTTGAATTGTTGAAGAACCTGTTTCAAATACTAGACCTTTTGATGCGTTATTTAGTATTGTCATTAAATCTTCTGATACATTTGGACAGCCATTGTTTTCAACCGTACCCGCAACATCAGGGCACTGGTCGTCACTATCCATTACGCCATCACCATCTGTATCAGTATGAGCATCAAAATGTAAAATTGGGTCAAATTCTTTTGTTTGTCCTTGTAATTCTTGTACATAATGGGTAATTTTCCATCTTTCTTCTTTGGTTAATTGAGAAGCATGAGAACCCATTAAACCTTTACCATAAGTGATAGAATAAAAAATTTGTCCTTCTGGTAAATCTTTTAACTGTTTGGTGTAAGATGGAGGCGGAGGGAAAGCTCCGTTACTATTTGTTACTACAGAACCTTGACCATCACCTTTTTCTCCGTGACAATGAATACAAAATTTCCCATATAGAACTTTACCTTCTTTTTTAACCTCTTTAGTATATGGAATTGGATTGATATCATTTGCGGCATTCACATAACCAGCAGTATCAAATTCAACGCCATATAATCCATGAGTTTTATCAAAACCAACTGGTGCACCATGTTCATACGGTAAATCGTTGATTGTATTTACTGATACAGGAATTGTACCAGCTGGTGGTAATAATGCTGGATTTGTTTTTATAACATCAGGGTTGTACTTCCCCTTAAACTCTCCATAATCAACATAAGGTTCAATAGCTGCTGACCTGTACATATCTGGCATGTATTCTACGCCTGGAGAATTTTTATCAGATACACAAGACGTCAATGTTGCTCCAAAAGTTAATCCGGCAAAAGCCATTATTTTTATTGTCTTTAAACTTTTATTCATGACAGCTTATTTAATTTTTTTATAGTCTTTTTCTTCTAGTTGAATGATATCAGTTGCTTTAATCTTTTCGTGCAAATCATCAATAGAAAATTGTTCATTGTCCGAAACAAAAATCTCCATAACAAATCTATCGTCTGTAGTTCTTGGGTAGGGATTATCCGCAGGCATACCAGGTAGAGTTTTATTTCTTAATAAATATGTTATTGCCATACCATGTCCTGCAAATAATACAGTAAATTCAAAAGTTACAGGAATAAATGACGGTAAATTTTCTAGTAAAGAAAAGTTTGGTTTACCTCCAATATTCATTGGCCAATCAACTATCATAAAATATCTCATACCGAACAAAGCAAGAGCTAGTCCAAGCAACCCAAAGAAAAAGGCTACAATTCCTAGTCTTGTATGTTTTACACCAATAATTGGATCTATCCCATGAATTGGAAAAGGTGAAAAAATATCTCTGATGTGAATACCATTTGCTACCAACTTTTTAGCTGCATCTTTGACTACATCATCATCATCATACATTGCATATATTACTCGTTCTGCCATGTTATTTAGTTTTGTTTATTCATTAATTCTTTAGCTTGTTCAGCCCAATTATCTCTTTCTGCTCTACCTGGAAAAGTCTTAGTAATAGAATCCATTAAATCATATTCTACCTTTGTCATTTTACTAACCTGAACAAAAGTAAAAATACCAATACCATTAAGTACTTCTTCTAATTTTGGTCCTACTCCAGAAATCAATTTCAAATCATCTTTTTCATCTGCTGTAGATGTTCCAATCTTATCCATTAAAGAGGATATTTTATTAGTAGTTTCATCATCTTGATCAGAATTATCACTTTCTGATGCAACTACTTCAACTACTTTTTCATCATGAGATTTGTGTAGCGGAGCAGTGCCATTTTTGTAGGATTCTCCTGAAGATTTTAAAATTGTTTTCACCTCAGATATCGCCAACACAGGGAAATATCTAACATACGCCATATAGAATGTAAAAAACAACCCTATTGTTCCAACATAAACACCTATATCAACCCAAGTTGGATGGAACATACTCCAAGAGGACGGTAAGTAATCCTGATGGATTGAAGTAACAATAATTACAAATCTTTCAAACCACATTCCAATATTCACTACTATTGAAATAATAAAGGTAAACATCAAACTTCTTCTTAATTTTTTAAACCACATTAATTGTGGTGAAACAACATTACAAGTCATCATAGAAGCATAAGCCCACCAATAAGGACCTGTTGCTCTATTTAAGAATGCGTATGCCTCATACTCAACACCTGAATACCATGACATAAATAACTCAGTTAAATATGCTACTCCAACAATTGAACCTGTAACCATGATTACAATGTTCATGTATTCAATATGCTTAGTGTGTATATATGCCTCTAGTTTTAACCCTTTTCTTAACACTAACATTAAAGTTTGCACCATTGCAAAACCAGAAAAAACAGCACCAGAAACAAAATATGGAGGAAAAATTGTAGTGTGCCAACCTGGTACAATAGAAGTAGCAAAGTCAAATGATACAATAGAGTGTACTGAAAATACTAGCGGAGTTGCTAATCCTGCAAGTACTAACGACACTATTTCAAATCTGTTCCAATGTTTAGCTCTACCCGACCAACCAAATGATAATAAACTATAAGCTTTTTTAGCCACTGGAGACTTTGCTCTATCTCTTATTGTTGCAAAATCAGGTATTAAACCAATGTACCAAAAAACAAATGATACAGATAAGTAAGTTGAAATTGCAAATACATCCCACAATAATGGCGAGTTAAAGTTTAACCATAAGGAGCCGTATTGATTAGGAATTGGAACTACCCAATAACCAACCCATAAACGCCCCATGTGTATTAGTGGGAATAAGCCTGCCATAAATACAGCAAATATTGTCATTGCTTCAGCTGAACGGTTTATTGCCATTCTCCACTTTTGACGAAATAGTAACAATACCGCCGATATTAGAGTTCCAGCGTGTCCTATACCAACCCACCAAACAAAATTGGTAATATCCCAAGCCCATTCAACGGTTTTATTAAGTCCCCAAGTACCAATACCTGTACCTAATAGGTATAGAATACATCCTACACCATAAAGCCCTATTAATAAGGCAATGCCAAACATGATATACCATGTCTTTGGTGCTTTTCCTTCAATTGATCTACATACGTCCTCCGTAATATCATGGTACGTTTTGTGTCCAAGTATTAAAGGTTCTCTTATTGCTGATTCTTTATGCATTATGCTTTTGTTTTTTAAAACTTAACAATATTATTTATTAATGGTGTGCTTCTTCTGCTGGTTGCTCACCGTTGTGTTCACTTTTATGAGTTTTTTCTTCATGATGTGATTCTGAATGACCACCACCATGTGAAGTTTGTAACGCCTCTAAAGCCTCATTCTTTTCATTACGAACTTTAACTTTATACCAAACATTTGGCTTAACACCAATTTCTTCTAAAGCTTGATAAGCCCTTTTATCCGTTGTTGTTTTTCTAACTAAAGAGTTTACATCATTCCAGTCTCCAACAGTAATTGCATTAGTTGGACATACCTCAGCACAAGCTGTTGTAACATCACCATCAACTAATTTTCTTCCCTCCTTTTTAGCTACTAATTTTCCTGCTTGAATTTTTTGAACGCAGAAAGAACATTTTTCCATCACCCCTCTTGTTCTTACAACAACATCCGGGTTTAATACCATTCTTCCTAAATCATCTTGAGATGGATTTACTTCAGTAAACTTTCTATAAGATGGATAATTAAACCAGTTAAAACGTCTTACTTTGTATGGACAGTTGTTTCCGCAATATCTTGTTCCGATACATCTGTTATAAGCCATCATGTTTAACCCTTCATTTGAATGAGTTGTAGCGGCAACTGGACAGACAGTTTCACAAGGCGCATGATTACAATGGTGACACATCATAGGCATATGAATAACTTTAGGGTTTTCTGCTGGTTCTTGTAATCCACCAAAACCTTCTGTTTCAAAACCTTTACCTTTAGTTCCAACCGCTGGCTCAATATCAGACGCATAATATCTATCCAATCTTAACCAGTGCATTTCACGCCCTCTTCTTACTTCATCCTTACCAACAACAGGAACATTGTTCTCTGCTTGACAAGAAATTAAACAAGAACCACATCCTATACAAGAATTTAAGTCAATAGACATTCCCCATCTATGCCCTACATTTTCAACTGGATGTTCATCCCATAAAGAAAATTCATTGATTTCTTTTTCTTCATGATTCCAACCTGAATGCAAGGTGTGTTTATGATTGTATGCAGATGCGTCTTGAGTTTTATATATATCTAAGGTAGTTTCTTTTACTATTGAATTTCTACCCATTACAGTTGCATGTGTCTGCGTACAAGCTAAATTGTAAGTTTTGTTAGCTTTTGAAATACTTGCATTTAAAATAGAGTAGTCACCATCTTGAATTAAAGTGTATGCGTTAGCTCCTATAGAAACTTTACCACCATTATTTCCTGACTCATATTTTCCATATTCAGTTGTGTGATATGCTGCTCTACCAATTTTTTCACCATTGGCTCCTCTACCATAACCTAATGCAATACCAACAGTACCTAAGGCTTGCCCTGGTTGAGGAAAAACTGGAAGGGTTATGCTAACTTCACCAACAGTTATGGTTGCCATATCTGATGGTTCTTCTTGCCCTAAATGAGTACTATATTTTCCTTCCATATCAGAAGGATTCATTGTAATGTAGTTATCCCACGTTACTTTTGTGATAGAATCTGGCATTTCTTGTAGCCAAGGATTACCTGCCATTGAACCATCACCTATTGATGTTTTTGTATATAGTTGAATTTCTAATTCACCTCCTTTAATTGAAGCAATATCTTTTGCGGCAATATTTACATCACCATTAAATGGTAATTCAGATGCTTCAATCTCTTCAGTATCTCCACAACTATTATGAACAGCATCATTCCAGTACGCATTAAATGAGGTAAATTTAGTTTGATAAGGAAAACCATATTTTTCCCACATTTCTCTCATGTAGTTATAGAACAGAGTACTATCTTTCCCTGTATATTTTCCTAACCCTGCCCAAACAGCAATTGACTCTCCTACCGACCTAGTGTTGTGTAACGGTCTTATTGTTGGCTGAGCGATAGAGTAATGATTCATTTTTGGGTTAAAATCATTCCAACTCTCTAAAGCGTGACTTTGGGCTGCTACATATTTACATTTTGATGCCGTTTCATCAGCGTACAAAGAAATGGCAACAGTAGTACCTACTTTTTCTAATCCGTTTGCAAATTCGCTTCCTTTTGGATGTGTATAAACTGGATTTGTATTCCATAAAATAATAGCACCAACTGCACCGGAATTCATATCTTTTATCAAAGATGACATTTTATCATCTTCAGACATAAACATATTAACAGGATTATTTAAGTTTATTGTCGATTTATAATTACCTAATGAGGCATTTATAGAATTAACAACTACTTGGTGTGATTTTCTGTTTGAACCACAAACTAATAATGATGCACCTTTATTTGCTTTTAAATCTTTAGCTGCTAATTTTATTTTTGCTACTGTGGCTTCATCTAAATCTATTGTTACTCCAGATAAAGACGAACCAACTATCTCTTTATGTAAAATTGACAACACTTGCCCTTGTTGCGAAGGTTTTATTATACCTCTAATGTCAGCATTTGAGCCTGCAATTGACATATTTGATTCGAACTGATAATGTTTACTCATCCATTCCGAATCAGGGTTTCTTGTTAACGCATATTGTGCAGAATATTCATTAGACAATAACCAATTATTCATAAAGTCAGCAGAAACACTAACAATTACTTTTGCTTTTGAGAAGTCGTAGTCTGGAATTATTCTTTTACCAAAAGATTCTAAATTAGCCTCTCTAATTCCATTAAAAGATAAAGCATCATATTGAATATGTTCAACATTACCTGTTGAAATCACAGTTTGTTCTACCTCATTTCCTTCCTCATCAACAATTACTTCAGTTGAAGGTTCTCCTCCTCCTAATTTAATTGACAATTCTTTTATAGCCGATTGTGTTGATGGGCTAATCTCTGTGTTTGATAATAAAACAATTTTCTTTCCTGATGACGCTACTTTTTGTAATTCTTTTGACAACTTAGAATCAAACCCTTTCCAATCGGCCTTTTCACCATTAATGATAGGGTCAGTTAATCTTTCTCCATCATATAACGACAAAACAGAAGCCGAAATTCTTGGATTTATAGCTCCTTTAGTAAACCCTTTCTCTCTATTTCCTTTAATATATATTGGTCTTCCTTCTCTTGTTTTAACCAAAACACTAGCATAAGATGTTCCATCATAGTAAGTAGATGCATACCACGTTGGCATACCTGGTGTTACATTTTCAGGTTTCACTACATAAGGTACAGCTTTGATAACTGGTGCTTCACATGCGGCGAGTGTTGCAGCAGCTACACTAAAGCCTAAAAACTTCAAGAAATCTCTTCTTCCTGTTGAGCTTTCAGCTAATTTATCATCAGCTAAAAACTGATCTACAGACAGTTCTTCTGGAAATTCATTTTTATTTCTCTCCAAAAATTCAGGAGCTTGATTTAACTCTTCTAAACCTTTCCAATATTTTTTATTTGTTCCCATATCTTTTATTAGGCTAATTTAGATTAATAATGACATTTTGCACATTCCCATCCCCCTAATTCGGCAACAGTAATTTTGTCATCTTCTAAATATTTTTGGTATGTTGTTTTATCGTTTTTTAATCTTTCATGTATCTCTTTGTAATATCCAGAAGCATCACTTGATTGAATATCTACTTCACTCAAAGAGTGACACTCTATACACCACCCCATTGTCAAAACAGGTCTAGTAAATTTTATTTCATTGTCCTCTACCGCATTCAAATCAGCAACTGTCATCACTCTTGCTGTAGTCTCTTTAGTCATATCACCATGACATTGCTTACAATCTAAACCTCCAACTACTACATGTTGTGAATGGTTAAAATATACATGATCCGGCAAGTTATGAACCTTTACCCACTGAATAGGTTTTGTTTCACCTGAATATTGCATCTTATCAGGATTAAAACCTGCAGCCTCATAAATCTTAGCTATCTCCCCTGTTCCTGTTGTTGTCCCTTCACTTACTGCTTTATGACAATTCATACAAACATTTGTTGTAGGGATTCCTGCAGTTTTTGATTTTTCAACAGAATTATGACAATACACACACTCAATCTCTAAATCTCCTGCGTGTAATTTATGAGAATAAGCAATTGGTTGTTCAGGGTGATAATCTTCAAAAACTCCAATTTTATTTAAATCATTTACACCTGCCACCAAAAGTATTAACACTATCACAAAGCCAAAAAAGAAAGCATAATTGAAATGTTTCCACAAATAAGCTCTAACCGAGCCTAACAATCCTTTTCTTTCTAACAACTCATCTCCCTCTTGTTCTAAAGCTGCATTTGCTAAATCACCTTTAACTCCATTAACTACAAATAAAACCACCAACAACAACCCTCCAATTAACCACCACAACCATGTTGATGTCCCTTTAGGAGTTTCATTAACTATTTCTGACGTCTTTTCACCTCCTCCTTTAGTAGCCGTTGTTTCAACTGGCGTTTCAACAAAGTCAAATATCGCATCAATCTCTTCATTTGTTAAAGATTGCGGAGGCATTGGGGCTTTCCATTTTTTAATCAATTTGTTTGCGTAAGCATCTCCTTCTTCAATTAACTCTCCAGAATTTTTCACCCACTTATACAGGTTGTCTAAAGATGAGTTTTCTTCCCATCTAGCTTTCGCTCCAAGCAAACCTGGACCAACAAAATCTTTGTCAATTTTATGACAAGCTGCACAGTTAGCATTAAATAGAGCCTTACCGTCTTGGGCAAACATTTTACCTCCAATAAAAATTAGAAAAAAAGCCGCTAACACTAACGGTTTTACAGTTTTTAAGTTTATCATTTTTGATGTTTTCATTTGCAAAATTTAAGCTTTTTTGCTGTTTATTCAATCCACTTAATTGAGGACAAAATTAATAGTTTGCTTATCTTTTACTAACAAATGTTAATTTTTTTAATCAATCAATGCTTAATTTAGAATGAATCTAAATTAACTATCTTGCAATTGGTTTATTTTTAAGTTTTTAAAAAAAATAAAAAATAAGTTTGCTTTTTGTTTTTTTTTGGAACAATTAATGTAATGTAAGCATTTTATATATATTTGTAAAAAACATTAAATCATAACCTAATGAAAATTTATTTTACATTGTTTTGTGTTATTTTATTCTCATTTAGCTTGCACTCGCAAAATGATTGGCTGAGCTTACCAAGAGAAGACACTTTACATGTTAACACTAACATAGACAGTGTTACCTTTTTAAACTTCAGTACTCAACCTAAGGGGCGTTTGATTATTTTTAAAGACCCCAAGGTGGATGAAATTACTAAATTTATAGGGAGAGAAAAAGATTTGGTAAATGGTGTTAAAATTGATGGTTACCGAATTCAAATATTTTTTGATGAATCTAAAACAGTTGCACAATCTCAAAAAGCGGCATTTATTAATTCTTACCCTGAATATAAGGCATACATAGATTATATGGCCCCTAATTACAGAGTAAGAGTTGGGAATTTTAGAACAAAGCTTGAAGCTGAAAAATTAAAACAAGAATTAATTAGTATTTACCCCACTTGTATTGTAATCAAGGACAAAATTGAACTTCCAAAAATTGAACTAGATTCAAATACAAACCACTAAATTTACTTTGCGGCAACTTTTTGAAAAAAATTACGTTTTTTAATAAACAACAACTACAGATTAAACTATTATGTGATTATTTCTTATGTAATTTTATAATATTTGTTTAAATTGCATTTTGTTATATTTAGCACACCTTTAATTTAGTAAAAAAGATAAAACTAAGGAAGAGGCTATTTGTTTACATTTATTTATACGGTAGTTAATATGAAACGTATTTTTTCTTTTTTGATTGTTGTCTCTTCAATCTTACCCAGTTTGGGACAAGAGGAAATATGGATTAAACCTAACAAAGGACAGTGGCATGAAAACATAAAATATAAAATTGACATACCTAGCGGTCAAATGTATTTGGAAAATACTGGGTTTACTTATAACCTTACAAATAGTTCTGATTTCTACGAACACAACCACCATCACGCCGAGACTTTTAAATTCCAAAGACACGCCGTTAGAGCAAAATTTTTAAACGCTAACACTACTGTTGAATTTAAAGAACTAAAACCTTCTAATCATTACGAAAATTATTTTATAGGGAATGATTCCACTAAATGGGTTAAACATTTATACTTATACAATGAAATTAATTATATAAACCTTTATGATGGTATAAATTTAAACGTTTATGAAAGTAAGGCTACAATTAAATATGATGTGATTATTGCTCCAAATACAAATCCAACTCAATTTAAGGTTAAATATGAAGGCTTTGATAAATTAGAAATAAAAGAAGGAGAACTTGTAATTAGCACTAGTCTAGGAACTATTATTGAAAAAAGACCCTTTGCTTATCAAATGATAAACGGCGTTAGAACAAAAGTGGAATGTAATTATGTATTAGACGGTGAAATTATGAGTTTTGAATTTCCTGAGGGTTATGATAGTTCATTGGTGTTAATTATTGACCCTGAATTGGCATTTTCAACATTTACAGGTGCATCATCTGATAATTGGGGGATGACAGCTTGTCCTGACATCAACGACAATTCAATTGCAGCAGGTATTGTTTTTGGGCCTGCTTATCCATTAACCAGTGGTGCTTATAGTAACTCGTATAGTGGTGGTGCAGTAGATATTGGTTTAACAAAGTTTAATGCAAGTGGTGATGGATTAATTTATTCAACATTTATAGGAGGAAATGGTTCAGAAACTCCACATAGTGTGATTGTTAACGAACAAAATGAACTATATATTATGGGAGCAACGTCTTCTACAGATTTTCCTACCTCAAACAGTGGGTATCAAACTACTCATGCTGGCGGTCCTACTTTTATGAATATCGATGGAATTGATTTTAATGGTGGTACAGATATTTATATTTTTAAACTATCCGCTAATGGCTCAAGTATGTTAGCTTCAACATTAATTGGTGGCTCAGAAGCTGATGGGATTTCAGATGGAAATCCTAATATTCATTACAACTACGGTGATCAATTAAGAGGAGAAATAATTTTAGATGCACAAAGTAATGTATATATTACATCAACTACAAAATCGTCTGATTTTCCAATTATTGGTGGTTTTGACAATAATTTAGGTGGTCAGCAAGATGCTTTAGTCGCTAAATTTAACCCTAATTTATCCAATTTATTGTGGAGTACTTATTTGGGTGGACAAGAGTGGGAATCTGGCAATTCGATACAACTTAATTCACTAGGTGATATTTACGTGGTTGGCGGAACAACTTCATCAAACTTTCCTAACACAGCAGGACAATTAAACTCAACTTTCTTAGGTGGAACAACTGACGGATATATTACTAAATTTTTGGCTCCAACTTATAACGTTATAGCATCAAGCTATATAGGTACTACTGAGTATGACCAAGCTTATTTTGTAGAAACAGACATTGATGATAAGGTTTATATTTATGGACAATCGGAGGGAAACTATCCAACAACAAATGGACACTATATAAATGCCAATAGTGGTCAGTTTATCCATAAAATTAGTGAAGATTTAACTACAACAGAATGGTCTTCTGTTTTTGGTGCAGGAACTGGTCACGTAGAGATTTCTCCAACGGCTTTTTTAGTAAGTGACTGTTACGAAATATATATAGCTGGATGGGGAGGTAACTTAAATCAAACAAACGGTAGTGCAGCTAATAGTACAACCAATGGGTTTCCTGTTACGCCTGACGCCTATCAATCTCAAACCAGCGGTAGCAACTTTTACTTGGCTCTTTTTACTAAAGATATGCTAAGTCTAAAATACGCTACTTTTATGGGGAGTTTAAATGGTTCAAACGATCATGTTGATGGTGGTACTAGTCGTTTTGATAAAACAGGAAAGGTTTACCACGCAGTATGCGCAGCATGTGGCGGAAATCCTAATGGTTTTCCTACAACACCAGGCGCTTATTCAACTTCAAACAATAGTTTCAATTGTAATATGGCAGTGTTTTTATTCGAACTCTCAAAAATTGAAGCTACTCTTAGTACAGCTACACCAATTACCTGCTTACCCAATGCCACCATTTTTGAAAACAATAGCCAAAACGGAAACGCTTATTTATGGGATTTTGGTGATGGCTCCACCTCTACTGATTTTGCACCTACACACTTATATAATTCACCCGGAACTTATGATGTGATGTTAATTGTGTCTGATATTGATGGTTGCTATGACCCTGACACCTCTTTCATTCAAGTTGAAGTAATATTACCCGACTATCAGGTTTGGGCATTAAGTGATACTGTTTGTCCTGGTGCTTCCGTACAAGTATTTGCAACAGGAGGTGATGGATATTCTTGGGGGCCACCTGAATTGTTTGATGACCCTTCATCTGCATCACCTTTTGTAACGCTTGATGAGGAAACTACTATTACTGTTGATATTTCGAGTGAATGTGGTTCTGCACAATTAGAAATTACTTTATACGTTTTTGGTGTAGATGCTGTATCTGGAGAAGATTTAGCTATTTGTGTTGGAGACAGCGCACAACTTTACGCAACAGGAGGAGTTTCATACGCTTGGTCTCCTTCTTCAACCCTAGATAACCCAATTAGCCCTACACCTTGGGCTAGCCCTGATGTAACCACCTATTATATTGTTGAAATAATTACGCTTGAAGGTTGTCATATATATGACACAACTAAAGTTCAGGTAGATCAAGACATCCCTTATCCCAATTTAATTGATGAAGTGAATATCTGTAAAGGAGATAGCATTCAAGTTATTGCTAATGGGGCAACAGATTATTTATGGCTCCCTGATTATAACATAAATGATAATACGATTTATAACCCTATTATATCACCTGCTATTGACACTTTTTATCAGGTTAGTTTTACAAATGCATGTGGAATAAGTTATGATACGGTTAGGGTTAATGTTATTGAAGTAGAAGGGATTATTAACCCTGATACAATTATTTGCCCTGGAGGTACTGCCGTACTGTGGGCAAGCGGTGGTGTAAATTATAACTGGACACCTAATATTCATCTAAATAAACCTCATGACTCCACAACATTGGCTACTCCAAATGTACCTATAAATTATTCTGTAGAAATTACTGATGATTTTGGTTGTCAAACAACACTATCTACATTTATTGATTTGTATGAACAACCAACCATTACAACATCACCAAACATATATGGCATAGTAGGAGATACTGTTGAGATATGGGCAGAAGGAAATGGGACTATTGTTTGGTCGCCCCCATTGCATATCAGTTGTACAACTTGTCCAACCACTTATGTATCTCCACCAAATAATTTTACCTATATAGCTACATTAACTGATATTAATACTTGTAGTGTAACCGGAGAAGTACAAATTATTTTTGATCCCCTTATATACGTTCCTAATGCTTTTACGCCTGACGGAGATTCGTATAACAATTATTTTTATGCCGTAGTTAGTAATATAAGTGAATTTGAGATGTTAATATTTAATCGTTGGGGTGAACTTATATTTGTTTCTAAGTCGGTTGATGACTATTGGAATGGAACTTACAATGGTATCAAATCTCCTGACGGTGTGTATATTTGGAAGATAAAATATAAAGATTTAAACGGGACAGAGAATGAGTTAATTGGTCATGTTACACTACTAAGATAATAATGTTTATCTTTGTACGTCCAACTTGCAACGTTGTGTATAAATTAATATTTTTTTTAATATTAGCTTTTGGTATTAATTATAACAGTTTTAGTATTACTGTAGGTTCTGATGACTCATTAAGAATAGCTATTTTTCCTAAATCTGTAGGAAATAAAAAATGGAAAATTTTAGTTGGTTTAGATGCAAGACGTTCTTTTTTTCAAACTCAAAAAGTTAAAATAAATGGTATTAGACTGGGGGTGCAATATAAAGGTGTACACCGGTTTGGTTTTGGTTTTTATTCGTTAAGTAAAAAAATTGAATTTAAAAATTTTGTAGTAGATAAAGCAGATGCACAAAACCCCACAAGTGTTTTGGTTGACGTAAATTATAACTCATTATTTTACGAACGTGTGTTTTTAAAAACAAAAAAATGGGAAATTTCCTTTCCTTTACACTTAGGAAAAGGCTTGTTTAAAAGACAATATCTCAACAACTTAGGGAATTACAAGCAATGGGATAAAAAATCATTTTCGGTTTTTAATGTAGGCTTCCAAGTAAAGTATTACATTTTCACTTGGTTTGCTCCTAGAATAAGTTTTGGATATAGACATACCTACAAAACGTTACCTGAAATACAAGAAGCTTTCAATAAACCATATTATGCTTTTGGACTTAGTATAAGTTTAGGCGAATTATTTAGATCAATTTTTAATTAAAATGTGTTTTTGTTGAATTTTCAACTAAATAATTTATTGCTTCCAATTCGTCTTTTGTTAAATTTCTCCACTTTCCCACTGGTAAATCTAACCTCACATTCATTATTCTAACTCTTTTTAATCTATTTACCCTATACCCAAAAAACTCACACATTCTACGTATTTGACGGTTAAGACCTTGGGTAAGTACAATTCTAAATTTGAACTTATCAATTTTTTCTACCATACATTTCTTTGTAACAGTATCTAAAATTGGAACACCAATACTCATTTTATGAATAAATTCTTTTGTTATTGGCTGATTTACCGTTACAATATATTCTTTTTCATGGTTATTTCTTGCTCTCAGAATTTTATTTACAATGTCTCCATCATTGGTTAAAAAAATTAAACCTTCACTAGGTTTATCGAGTCTTCCAATAGGAAAAATTCTTGTAGGATAATTAATAAAGTCGATTATGTTATCTTTTTCAAACCTATCATCAGTCGTACAAACAATTCCTCTTGGCTTATTAAAGGCTAAATAAACTGGTTTTTCCTTTCCTTTAACAACTAATTCTCCATCCACTCTTACTATATCACCTTCTTCGACTTTTGTGCCCATTTCAGGAATAACGCCATTAATTGTAATCCTCCCTTCGTCCAATAATTTGTCAGCTTTTCGTCGCGAGCAATACCCTGCTTCACTCAAATATTTATTAATTCTAACAGATTTTTTATCTGACATAATGATTAGTCCTCTTTTAATATATTTTTTACTCTTCCTACCTCATTTGTATCAATGATAACCTTTATCCCGTGTGGATGAAACTTTGATTTTGTAAGTATTTTCTTCACTGCTCCTTCTGTCAATTCACCTGTTTGCTGATGATTTTTCTTAATAATTTCCACTAAATCTCCAACACGTATATTTAAACGATATCTTCCGTCAAAAGCATTCATTGAACAATTTCTTGACACAATTCAACCAAAACTCCATTAGTAGATTTAGGATGTAAAAAGGCTATTCTTTTGTTATCTGCGCCTAGTTTTGGTATGTTATGAATTAATTTGAAACCTTCTTTTGATAAACGTTCAATCTCCGCCTCAATATCCTCAACTTCAAAAGCTATGTGATGAATTCCTTCTCCTTTTTTATCAATAAATTTAGCAATAGCACTATTAGGGTTTGTAGCTTGTAAAAGTTCTATTTTTGATTCGCCTAACATAAAGAAAGAAGTTTTTACACCTTCAGATTCAACTTCTTCCATTTTGTAAGCACTTTTATTAAATAAAATCTTAAACAATTTGTCTGATTGCTCAATGTCTTTTACTGCAATTCCAATATGTTCTATTTTCATAAATTAAAAATTAAAAAAAATCCCGTTCCCAAAAATGGAAACGGGACTACATTTTTTATTATAAGGTATATTATGCTTTAATAAATTTCTCGTTTTTATTATCGTAATTTATATAGTATGCTCCTTTTTTTAGGTTAGAACAATCTACCTGTGAGCCTACACCTTTTTTTACAATATTACCGTAAGCATCAAAAATTTCATATTTAGTTTCTATAGGTTTTCCACTAGCTGTAAACTTAATTATCTTTTTAACTCTTTTTGGGTTAAACTCAGGTTCTTTGATACTTGTATTTACAAAAGTAACTGCTTTTGAAGGTCTTTTTTTACCCGTATGATCTGTTTGGGCTACTCTTATCTTGTTTTCACCTGAATGAGGAGAAACTTCAAATGTATATTTGTTAGGTCCAGAAGTTCCTTTTCCATCTACTTCTCCAACAACAACCCATTTATTCCATCTGTATTGTTCAATTACAAAAGCTAACTTTCCAGACTCTCCAGTTGTTGACCATTCTAACTTTCCGTCAGGTGTACAGCTGATATTTTGTATTTCATAAGTACTTTTTGGTAACAATACCTCAGAGTTTAATATTTTGGGTTTACAACCCATTCCGTGTTCTAACACAATAAATACTGGATCTCCAATTTTAATTCCAAATTCTTCAAAAGGAATTTCAAAAGCACTAGACTCCACTCCGTCTGACATTGGATCACCATTAACAGTTACATTAGTTACACAAAAGCCAAAGCCGTCTTCATCCTCTGGATTTTGAACAAATAAATTTTTACCTTGATAATGACCTTCCAAAGAAAGGTCTGCAAATGAGTTGTAAGAACCAGTTACTGTTAAAAGTAGTAATAATAACTTAATATTGATTGATAATTTCATCATTTCTTTTTAATTCTAATACTGCAATATTAATGCTTACGTTTATATTATACAAATATAATCAACATTTTTTTAACATTTTATATTTTTTTATGTTTTTGTAAAAGAAAAAAATTATATTTGGTGAAAAATATAATTTTACGTATGAAAAAAGCACTTATACTCGTTTCTGTTTTCTCACTATTCTTTTCTTGCACAGAAGGAAACAATGAAAATGTAGGAAAAAATAATAAACCAACAAAGTCAGGTGGAGAGATAACCATTCCTCTTGATAGTTATTTTACCAATCAAAAACCAACGGAAATTATAAAAACCGAAGCAGCTCAAATTTATGGGCAAATTTTGGAAAGCTTGGTTAAATTTAATGATAAAACCTTAAATATTGAGCCTTCATTAGCTGAGAAATGGACAGTTTCTGATGATGGTTTGATCTATACATTTTATTTGAGACGGGGGGTTGTTTTTCATGACAACAAATGCTTTGAGAATGGTAAAGGAAGAGAAGTTACCACTCAGGATGTAAAGGATATGTTTTATAGAGTTTATGAGAACACACCGAAGAATTCATCTTATTCAATTTTTAAAAATACAATTAAAGGTGGGGATGAATACTATAACAAAGAGGTAGATGAGATTGAAGGAGTACAAATAGATGATGAAACTATAACGATTACTTTAACGCAACCAAACAATACTTTTTTAGCTAAACTAGTAAACATCTATACTTCTATTATCCCTGAAGAATCCCTAGTAAGCAAAGAAAAGTGGAATATTGTAGGTACAGGACCTTTTACGTACAATGAAAAAAGTTCTACTTCTGAATTAGTGGTATTAGACAAAAACAAAAATTATTGGATGTCTGATTCTACTGGTGTTAAATTGCCATATTTAGATAGACTAACTTATAAGTTTTATGATGATGACAATGCTAGAATGGAAGATTTTTGGAACGGAAATATTGCAATTGTAAAAAATGTTCCAATCACAAAAATATCTGAAGTTTTAGAAGAACGTATAGTAGATTTCAAGGGCAAAAAAGCTAAATACATTCTAGAGAGTGTACCTCAAATGTCAACTACTTATTTAGTGTTTAACATGAAGTCCAAAGCCTTAAAAGACCCAAAAGTGCGACAGGCGATTAATTATGCGATTAACCGAAAAAAGATTGTAGAAAAAACTTTAAGAAATCAAGCTTATGAAATAGGTAAGTTTGGCATTACACCTCCACTTCCAAAAATTTATAAAGACTATGATTTTGAAGGAATAGAGGATTATGGATATACTTTAAACTCCGAAAAAGCAAAACAACTTTTAGCAGAAGCTGGATATCCTGATGGTAAAGGATTTCCTACACTAAGCGTTCAATTTAAGAAAGATAACAGTAGGTATTTAGTAATGTCAGAAATTCAAACCCAACTTAAATCAGTATTAAACATCAATATTGATATTGAACAAGTAGAGTTTAATCAACTAATAGAAAATGAAGCTTATGGTAAGGCTGATATTTTTCACACTATTTGGGTTGGAGATTTTCCTAGCCCTGAATCTTTCTTATTAAACTTTTATGGAAAGTTAGTCCCTTCATCAATAAATGAACCATCCCATGTCAATGTAGGAAGGTATATTAACAAAGAATTTGACGAGTTGTTTGAAAAAGGAATGAGAACGCTAAATCAAACAGAGGCTAATGACTATTTTGCTGAAACAGAAAAAATTATGCTTCAAGACCCTCCATTAGCAGTTTTATATTATGGTGAAAACTTGTGGTTAAAACAAGCTAATCTCAAAAACTTTAACACCAACGGCATGAATTACATTGACTTTACCAAAGTGTATGTAAAAAAAAATAATTACTCTAAAGAGAAATAGATATTATCAATAAATTAATCTAAATCTCGTCTTTATAAATTATTAAGGCGAGATTTTTGTTTTATGGCAGGTATTTATATCCATATCCCTTATTGTAAACAAAAATGTAACTATTGTGATTTTCATTTTTCAACACAAACTAAATCTGTTTACAATATGGTTAAAGCTATTTGTAAAGAAATCATATTAAAAAAACATTATCTTCAAACATCAGAAATAGAAACCATTTACTTTGGTGGCGGAACCCCCTCGTTTTTAACGAATAAAAACTTACAACTAATTATTGAAACCATTAAACAAAATTTCAAATTACATAAAAATATTGAGTTTACCATAGAGTGTAATCCAGATGATTTGGATAAGGAAAAACTTATTTTTTTAAAGTCCATGGGGGTAAATAGACTTAGTATTGGCATACAGTCTTTTAATGAATTTCAATTAAAATTTATGAACAGAGCACACAATGCACAAGAGGCTCTAAACAGTGTTAAAATGGCTCAACAATTAGAATTTAATAATATTACCATAGATTTAATCTACGGACTGCCTAATACAAACTTAACTTACTGGAAAAATCAAGTAAAGAAAGCTGTTGAATTAAATGTTGACCATATCTCTGCTTATTGCCTTACCATTGAACCTAAAACTGCTTTTGGCAACTGGCATAAAATGGGTAAGTTTAGCCCCATAAATGATGAAGTTAGTCTGCTACAATTTCAATATTTAATTGATGAACTTAAAAAAAAAGGGTTTGAACAGTATGAAATTTCAAACTTTGCAAGAAATAATGCTTTTTCAAAACATAATTCAGCTTATTGGCAAGGAAAACATTATGTTGGTATTGGTCCTTCTGCACACTCTTTTAACGGAAAAGAAAGACAATGGAACATTGCTAATAACTACAAGTATATTAGAGCCATTAATAATGATGAAACCTATTATGAAACTGAAATTTTAACTAAAAAAGATAATTTTAACGAACGAATAATGACACGTTTGAGAACTAAATGGGGGGTTGATATTAATGAATTAAAAGAAATTTCACATAAAAGCTACTTAGCAATTGAAATGATTATTCAAAAATTCATTGCGTCTAAAGACTTACAAAAGCAAGATAACATCATCACTTTAACACCAAAAGGAAAATTCATAGCCGACTATATTACAAGCGAATTATTTATCATTTAATCTTATGCCTAAAATCCGCAAAAACCATAATTTACTTTCTACATTTTAAAGTATATTTGCACTATGCTTGAAACATCTTATTCTTTTTCCGATTTCAATTTTTCATTTCAAATTATTCGAGATTTAGTTTTTCAAAAAGAAAAAGTTAAACCGTTTATTAATGACTTTTTTACAGTTGAAAATATATATAAACAAATAAAACAAAAGACATTCACACCTCAACAAAGACAAGTATTAGTAGCTGAACTAAAACATCAAAATTCAAACATAAACCTGTCTGAAAAATCTAAAACCAATATTGTTAGCTTGGTATCTGAAAACACCTATACCATTACTACAGGGCATCAACTAAATTTGCTGAGTGGTCCTTTGTATACTATTTACAAAATTTTACAGGTTATTATTTGGACAGAAAAACTTAAAGAAACATACAATCAACTTAATTTTATACCTGTATTTTGGATGGCTTCTGAGGATCATGATTTTGACGAAATTAATCACATCAACCTGTTTAATAACAAAATAGAATGGAAAAAAAATGGTCAAGATGATTTTGTAACTGGCGCAATAGAAACAGATTTGTCTTTTATTCAAACTTTTAGCCAACCAATTATAGATCTTTTTGATGATGAGACAACAAAAAAAAGTGTGAGTAAATTTTTAAACAATTATAAAAACACCTCACTAGCAAGAGCTACACGACAGTTATTAAATGATTTATTTGGAAAGTATGGTTTAGTTATAATTGATGGTAACAGTGTTTCATTAAAAAAATTGTTTCAACCAGTTATCGAAAAAGAATTATCTCAAAAACTTACTTTTAACGCTGTTTATAAAACCAATACTGATTTAAAAAAATCTGGCTATCACAATCAAGTGTTTTTAAGAGA
>DQTE01000113.1 GCA_015662905.1 Crocinitomix sp.
ATAACACCCATTCAGCTGTCGCTCAGGGTAAACTTTGCGATATTTCCCTTCATACCTTCACCCCAATTACGCATACATCATCAACTTGCTTTTGGTTCTACTCTGCCATTATTCTTTAAAACTTAACCAATAATTATTCTCTATTTTTTAATCTTTTTAGTGCCTTCTATTAAGTTAGGAGTTTTTTAACCAATATTTTAGAAGGTACATAGGCGGCTAACATTCCAATTATTGCGGTTATGACCAAAATCATTAAAAAATCAAATAATTTAACACTAACAGGAAAAAACTCTACCATACCACCTTCCATTTTTAATAATCCGAATTTAATTTGTAAAAAACAAATTAAATAGCCAATTGCTAAGCCCAATAATACTCCTATTCCATTAATGAGTAAACCGACATTAAAAAATATACTTTTTAATTGGCTTTGTTCTGCTCCCATTGCAGATAATGTTTTAAGGTTATCTTTTTTTTCTATAACTAACATAGCCAAGGAGGCTATCATATTAAAAGTTCCTAAAAAAAAGATAAACCCAAGCAATACAATGGTCAACCACTTTTCACTTTTTGAAGTTTTAAACAGTAGCTCATTTTGCTCGTAAGCAGTTTTAACTATAAAATCCTCTCCTAATTTACGCTGTATTAAGACTTTCTTTTCATTTAAATCTGTTCCTTCTTTAAAATCTATTTCAATGGCAGTTAAATCGTTGGTAAACCCCAATGATGACTTAGCAAACGCAATAGGTACAATCATTATGGTTTCATCTACTTTGTTGTTAAAAGAAAAAGTGCCAACTACTGGAATTTTTGAGGACTCAAACCCCTTGGTGCTATTTCTTTTAATTTTTTCATTTCTATTTGGGCTATAAACCGTAAAAAAATCATACTCTTTAGGTATAGAATAAATGTATCCCCCTAAGTTTTGTAACACTCCCACCCCAACTAATGCAAAAAAACCTGCTTCATTACCTAAAACACTTTTTCCATCCAACAAATAGTCTTCCATTTCTACCATCTGTAAAAAAGTGCTGTCAACTCCTTTTATGGTGCCAAAAGCATATTTGTCTTTATTTTTTATGATTACCGTTTCCTCTATAACATTTGAATAATTTACGATATCATCATCCTTAAAAATAGTAGTATCTATAAAATTTTGTTTGAATGTTTTTGAATGCGTTGCTTGAATTTTTATATCATTTTCAAATGAACTGAACAAATCCAATACTAAAGTTTCAATACCATTAAAGGCTGATAAAACAATAACCATAGCTGCGGTTGAAACCATAATTCCAAACACAGATATGCCAGAAATTAAGTTTATCACATTATGTGATTTTTTTGAAAACAAATACCGTTTTGCTATAAAAAAAGGTGTATTCACTTATTGCTTTAATAATTCATCTATTTTGTTAGCATAGTCTATAGAATCATCTATTCTAAAATCTAACTCTGGTATTCTTCTAAGAGATTTACCTAATCTTTTACCTAGAATACCTCTTACGTAGTGATTGTTTTTTGTTATATTATCAAACACTTCATTGTTATCTTTACCTCCAAAAATACTTAAAAACACCTTACAGTAAGTCATATCTGGAGAGATGTTAACATTGGTAACTGTTACCATTGCACCCTTACATAAGGTTCTTGTTTCCTCTCTAAATATAATGCTTAATTCCTGCTTTATTAAGGCATTTATTTTTTTTTGTCTTAAACTACTCATAACACAAAGGTAGGTATTTATACAATAAAATAGGTATTTATTTTAGATAAGACTAAACAACTGTTGCATCAAATTTAATGTTTAACTCTTTTTCAATTGTTTTTAAATGTTTTTTGTCTTGTGGGCTTACAAATGCAATAGACAACCCTTTATTACCAGCTCGAGCCGTTCTACCAGCTCTATGGGTATAATATTCAATTTGACTAGGTAATTGGTGGTGAAGGACAAATTTTAAATTAGGTATATCAATTCCTCTTGCCGCTACATCTGTTGCTATAAGCAATTTTAAGTTATGAGATTTAAAAGCTCTTAATACTTTTTCTCTTTCTTTTTGGTTCATATCTCCATTAAGCACATCAACCTGGTAGTTTCTTGCTTTTAATTGCTTTGTGAGTTTTTCAGATTCGGCTTTAGTATTACAAAAAATAACACCTCTATCCTCTTTTTGTTGCCTTAAAAATTGATGAATTTGATTAAGCTTTTCATTGGGTTCTACGACTACAAATTCGTGTGTAATATTTTTATTTACTTGATATTTTGCATCAATCACAACTTCTTTATAGCCTTTTGACATAAATTTTTTTATGATTCTTTGAATGTCATTAGGCATTGTAGCCGAAAATAACCAAATATCAGATTTATGTTTAGTAAACGTTAAAATGTGGTCAATATCAGTTTTAAACCCTCTTCTTAACATCTCGTCTGCCTCATCTAAAACTATTGTTTTAACCTCTTCTATATTTATTTTTTTGTGTTCTAACAAATCTATCAATCTGCCTGGTGTAGCTACAATTATTTGTGTTGGTTTATTAAGTAAAGACAGCTGTTTGTCCATATTTGGTCCTCCAAAAACCGCCACCGTATATACATTTCCATAATATTTTGTAAACTTAAATAATTGTTTAGCTATTTGTTGAACCAGTTCGCGTGTTGGTGACAAAATTAACGCTTGAATTTTTGTGTTTTTAGCCGAAACTTTTTCAATCAATGGTAAGCCAAAAGCAGCTGTTTTACCCGTTCCTGTTTGGGCTTGCGCTACTAAATTATTGTTTTTTTGTAGTAAGTAAGGTATGGTCTGAGATTGAATCTCTGTTGGTGTCACAATACCCAATTCATCAAGTCTTTTAACTAATAAAGAATGTACACCAAGTGTTTTAAATGAATTCATTTTATGTTATAATAATAGATGAACAAAACTAATAATAAATCTATACAAAAAAAAGAAAACGGTTAGAGGTGTAGCTCTAACCGTTAACAGAATTTTGACTCTTAGTTGGTATTACTTCAAATCAAATCTATCTAAATTCATAACTTTAACCCAAGCATTAATAAAATCTTTTACAAATTTTTCTTTTGCGTCATCACTTGCGTAAACTTCAACTATTGCTCTTAACTCTGAATTAGAACCAAAAATTAAATCTGCTCTTGTTGCTCTCCACTTAATCTCATTTGTTTCTCTGTCTTTACCAACAAATTCAAGTTTATCGTCCGAAACAGATTCCCAGTAAACGCCCATATCAAGCAAGTTTACAAAAAAATCATTGGTAAGTATCCCAGGGGTATTTGTTAATACACCCAAATCCGATTCGTCATAGTTTATATTTAAGGCTCTAAACCCTCCTATTAATACAGTCATTTCTGGTACTGTTAAAGTGAGTAATTGCGCTTTATCTACTAGTAGTTCTTCTGTTGTTAGAGTATATTTTTTCTTTTGATAGTTTCTAAAGCCGTCAGCCATAGGCTCCAATACTTTAAAAGATTCAACATCTGTTTGTTGTTGTGTAGCATCTGTTCTTCCTGGTGTAAAAGGTACAGAAAAATTAAACCCTGATGCTTTTATTGTTTCTTCTAAAGCTGCACACCCACCAAGTACAATTAAATCAGCAATGGATACCTTTTTATTTTGAGAACTATTGTCAAATTTGTCTTTAATTTTTTCGTAAACAGATAAAATACGTTTAAGTTGTTTTGGGTTATTAACTTCCCAATTAATTTGAGGTTCTAATCTTATTCTGGCTCCATTCGCCCCTCCTCTTCTGTCTGAATTTCTGTAGGTAGATGCAGAAGCCCACGCCGTTTTAATTAACTGGTTGTGGGGTATTCCTGAATTTAAAATTTCTTTTTTTAGCTTAACGATATCTGCTGATGTTATTAAATTATAATCTCTTGCAGGAATAGGGTCTTGCCATATAAATTCATCTTTGGGAATTTCAGGACCAATATAGGTAGATTTTGGTCCCATATCTCTATGTGTTAGTTTAAACCACGCTTTTGCAAATGCTTCATCAAAAGCTAATGGGTTATCTAAAAAATTTTGACAAATTTTATTGTACACCGAATCATATTTCAAAGCTAAATCTGATGTTAACATAGTAGCCCTGTGCTTTTTGTTTTCATCAAAAGCATCTGGTAAAATTTCAGCTGTATTCTTACTCACCCACTGATGTGCTCCCGCTGGACTTTTGGTTAACTCCCATTCATTTGTCATTAATAGTTGTAAAAATGAGTGACTCCATCTTGTTGGGGTAGGTGTCCAAATTACCTCTAACCCTGAAGATATTGCATCTTTTCCTTTACCTGACTTATAAGAACTTTTCCAACCTAAGCCTTGTTCTTCAATACTTGCAGCCTCTGGTGCAGCCCCTAAACTATCAGAAGGACCAGCGCCATGCGTTTTACCAAAACTATGTCCCCCTGCTATTAGCGCCACGGTTTCTTCGTCATTCATACCCATTCGAGCAAAGGAAATTCTAATGTTTTTGGCAGATGCAAGAGGATCTGGATTTCCATTTGGTCCCTCAGGATTTACGTAAATCAACCCCATTTGAACAGCTGCTAAAGGATTCTCTATTTCTAAATCCATTACTCCATCCTCATTTAATCTTCTAGTTTCTAACCAATTCTTCTCAGGCCCCCAATAAATATCTTCTTGAGCTTCCCACACATCTTCTCTTCCTCCTGCAAAACCAATTGTTTTAAATCCCATAGATTCTAATGCAACATTACCTGTCAAAATAAGTAAATCTGCCCAAGAAATTTTCTTTCCATATTTCTTCTTGATTGGCCACAATAACCTTCTGGCTTTATCTAAATTTACATTATCAGGCCAGCTGTTTTGTGGAGCAAACCGTTGAATCCCCATTCGTGTTCCCCCTCTACCATCTCCGGTTCTGTAGGTTCCAGCACTGTGCCATGCCATTCTAACCATTAATGGGGCGTAGGTTCCGTAATCTGCTGGCCACCAATCTTTAGAATCCGTTAAAACCTCATTAATGTCCCTTTTTAATTGATTATAGTCCAAACTGTTAAAAGCCTCCTTATAATCAAAATCGCTATCCATAGGATTTACCAATTCTGAGTTTTGAGATAATATATCTAAGTTTAGTTTGTTTGGCCACCAATCATCAATGTTTTTAATGATTGGTGTCCTTTCTCTTACATACCCCTTTTGGTCATGGCCAAAGGGACAGCTTCCTTTTTTTTCTACATCTTGTTCTTTCATATTTTCATTATTACAAGCTCCAAATACTATAAGAGCCATTAATCCTACTAATATTTTATTTTTCATAACTGTTTATTTTTTTGTTACGTCACAAATATATAGAGCATTTTATATTTACAAAAACTAATTTTGTATGCGCTATATTGACAATGTAAATATTATTTATATCTTTGCAAATATGAATATACAACAATTCCAGTACGTTTTGGCGGTAGTAGATTTCAAGAATTTTGAATTAGCTGCACAACACTGCTATGTCACTCAATCGACTTTAAGTACAATGATATTTAGGTTTGAAGATGAAATAGGTATTAAAATATTTAACAGAAAAACAAGACCTGTTACAATTACAAAGGAAGGAGAGGTAATTATAGATAGATTAAGGATTTTAAATAATGAATTTATTTCACTTAAAAGTGTCATTCAAGAATTAAAAGGTGATGATGTTGGGGAGTTAAGAATGGGTATTATTCCAACTATAGCACCATATTTATTACCTTTATTTTTACCAACATTTGCTAAACAATATCCAAGAATTAAAATTATCATAAAAGAGATGACAACGCATGATATTGTACTATCATTAAAAAGAAGGACACTAGACGTAGGATTATTAGCTCTTCCGATAGAAGATTCAGAGCTAGTTGAAAGAGAAATGTTTAAAGAACCTTTTTTGGTATATGACTGCAGTAAAAGAGAAAAACCTCAGAGGTATAGCACAAACAGCATAGATTATTCAAAATTATGGTTATTACAAGAAGGGCATTGCTTAAGAACACAAGTTTATCACATTTGTGAACAAGCCAAATTAAAAATGAAGCATAATGTAAATTTTGAATTCGAATCTGGTTCTATGGATAGTTTACTCCGGTTTACAAAGGCTAATAATGGTCAAACTATAATTCCTTTTTTAGCTTCATTAGATTTTCCAAAGGAAG
>DQTE01000072.1 GCA_015662905.1 Crocinitomix sp.
CAGCTTGCACTTCAATAGCTCTAAGAGCAGCAGCCGAATCTGTCGTAAAATAAGGACTTCCGGTACCTGAGCCAAAAATAACAACTCTACCCTTTTCAAGGTGTCTTACTGCTCGTCTTTTTATAAAAGGCTCAGCTATTTCCTTCATTTCAATGGCAGATATTAATCGGGTGTACATTCCTTCTTTTTCAAGAGCAGCCTGTAAAGCCATGCTATTAATCATAGTTGCTAACATTCCCATATAATCACCTTGTGTCCTGTCCATTCCTCCTCTTTCAGCTTGAACCCCTCTAAAAATATTCCCTCCGCCTATCACAATAGCTATTTCAACATTTTTGTATAATTTTTTTATTTCGTTTGCATACTGAGCCAATCTGTTATTATCAATGCCAAATTGTTTATCTCCCATTAATGCTTCACCACTTAACTTTAGTAAAATTCTTTTGTATTTCATTGTAAGGATTTATAAAACAAAAAAAAAGAGAAAAATTAAATTTTTCTCTTTTTTTAATAAATTATTTTAAAGTTACTCGCTTAAAGTCTGTAACCGTTAAATCTTTTTCAGTTTCATTTAAGAACTGCTGAACAGATTTTTTATTGTCTTTAATAAAAGCTTGGCTTAATAAAGTATTTTCTTTAAAGAATTTATTTAATCTACCTTGAGCAATTTTCTCTGCCATTTCAGCAGGTTTTCCTTCTTTAATAGCTAATTCTTTTCCTATTTCAACCTCTTTAGCTATTATTTCTGGTGCAATTCCATCTTTATCTAAAGCAATAGGTGCCATTGCAGCAGCTTGCATTGCTACTTGTCTTCCTGCTTCTTTCGCAGCATCAGTGTTACTAGTAATAGCAACCACAGTTGCTACCTGATTACCAGGGTGATTATACGCTACAACAGCAGCATCACTAACAATTGAAAAGTTAGTAATTTCTAATTTCTCACCTATTACACCTATTTGTTCAGTAATTTTTTCAGCAACCGTCAATTCATCATTAAATTTAGCATTTAATAAATCTTCTTTATTTGTTTCCCCAGATTTAATAGCAGCATCAACAATACTGTCAACAAAAGCATAAAAATCGCTATTTTTAGCAACAAAATCTGTTTCACAATTTAATGAAAGAATAACACCTTTAGAATCATTATCAAAAGTTTTAGCTATAACTAACCCTTCTGAAGCGTCATTATCACCTCTCTTGGCTGCAACTTTTTGTCCTTTTTTTCTTAGGATAGTAATTGCTTGTTCCATATCACCCTCTGCCTCAACCAATGCTTTTTTACAATCCATCATTCCAGCACCAGTTTTCTTTCTTAATTCATTTACTTGTGAAGCTGTAATTTTCATTTTAGTTTCCATTTATGATAAAAATTTTTTATTTTTTTTCAGTTTCTACTTCTTTTTGTGTAGTTTCTTCTTTTTTAGCAGCTTTAGCTTTATCTTTAGATGCTTTTCTTTCTTCTAATCCTTCTGTTATAGCCGTTGTTACTTTTTCCATGATAATAGAAATAGAACGTGTTGCATCATCATTTGCAGGGATTACAAAATCAATATTTCTAGGGTCAGAATTTGTATCAACCATAGCAAATGTTGGTATATTTAATTTGTTTGCTTCTCTAACTGCAATATTTTCTTTTACCACATCAATTACAAATACAGCTGAAGGCATTCTTGTCATATCTGCTATTGTACCGTAATTTTTTTCTAATTTAGCTCTTGTTCTTGATAATTGTAATCTTTCTCTTTTAGACAAAGTTTTAGCTGTGCCATCTTCACCCATTTTATCAATGGTGTGCATTTTTCTGATTGCTTTTCTTACTGTTCCAAAATTTGTTAACATTCCACCAGACCATCTTTCAGTTACATAAGGCATTCTAGTTGGTTTAACAAAATTTTCTACTATTTCTTTTGCTTGTTTTTTGGTTGCTACAAAAAGGACTTTTTTTCCTGATTTTGCAATTTGTTTTAATGCTGCGCATGCTTGGTCTAACTGTGCTACAGTTTTGTTAAGGTCTATAATGTGGATACCTTTTTTTTCTCCAAAAATATATGGTGCCATATATGGATTCCATTTTCTTTTTAAGTGACCAAAATGCACTCCTGCATCTAATAATTCTTCAAATGTCGCTCTTGCCATTTTTTTTAATTTTTTAATTCCAATAATATTGGAAGGTTTACTTTCTTTTTACTTTTATTTTGTTGGAAAGCAATTGTTAAGTAGCACTTTAAAAGTAGTCTCAACAATTTAGATGCTAAACCAATCGGGACAGAAAATATTCTATCTTTTCGAAAATTGAAATTTCTTTCTCGCTTTTTTCTGTCCAGGTTTTTTTCTTTCAACCATTCTTGGGTCTCTAGTCATTAAACCTTCGGCTCTTAAAGCAGGTTTCCATTCTTCATTAATCTCTACTAATGCTTTTGAAATTCCTAATCTAATTGCTTCAGCTTGACCGTTGATTCCACCACCTTTAACATTTACAGTAACATCATATTTACCAGTTGTTTCAGTTATTGCAAAGGGTTGATTAACCTTTTCCAATAAAATCGGCACGGTAAAAAATTCGTTTACTGCTCTTTTGTTAACTGTAATTTTCCCAGTTCCCTCTGAAAGATAAACTCTAGCAACAGAAGTTTTTCTTCTCCCTAATGTATTAATTACACTCATCTTATTGCTTGTTTAAAATTTTATCTAAATCTATTTTTTCTGGCTTTTGAGCCTCATATTTATGCTCCGAACCTACCACAACTTTTAAGTTTCTGTATAAAGCAGAACCTAATTTGTTTTTCGGTAACATACCTTTAACCGCTTTTTCAACCATTCTACCTGGTCTTTTAGCCATTAATTCTTTAGCTTTAAGTGATCTTTGACCGCCTGGATAGCCAGTATGACGAATATAAGTTTTATCATCCCACTTATTACCTGTTAAAGTAATTTTTTCTGCATTTATAACAATTACGTTATCTCCACAGTCAGCATGAGGTGTAAAATTCGGCTTATGCTTTCCTCTAATCAAAAATGCAACCTTACTAGCTAATCTTCCTAGGGTTTGACCCTCTGCATCAACTAACAACCACTTTTTATTAGCAGTTTCTTTATTAGCTGAAATTGTTTTGTAGCTTAATGTATCCACACTATTAATCTTTAAGTTTATATTTAATTATCCCAAAATCGGGGTGCAAATGTACAAACTCTAAATTTATTAACAAACTTTATACTAAAATTTATTTAAACTTTATTGTTTTGTTAGCTACAAATATAATCTTTTTTGTTTATTTTACATCTTTTTTAATCCTATTTAATAAATGATTTTGTAGTTTTGTGAGCCTAAACATATACCTGTTAAATCGCTATGAGTGATCCTATAAAACACGAGTGCGGCATAGCCCTCTTAAGACTAAAAAAACCTCTTGAATTTTATTTAAAAAAATATGGGACAGCATTTTATGGTTTAAATAAAATGTACCTTTTAATGGAGAAACAACATAATCGTGGTCAAGATGGTGCTGGGATTGCTAACATAAAGTTTAATATGGAGCAAGGCGAACGTTATATCAGTAGAGTTCGTTCAATTGACCCAAAACCCATACAAGATATATTCAAAAGAATAAATTCGCGTTTTCAGGATATTGAAGAAAAAGATCCTGCTTTGTTAAAGGATATTGATTACTTAAAAAAAAATGCTGGTTTTACAGGTGAATTATTTTTAGGTCATTTAAGGTATGGCACTTTTGGGAGAAATAGTATTGAAAGTTGTCACCCTTTTTTACGTCAATCAAATTGGATGACGCGTAATTTAATTGTTGCAGGCAACTTTAATCTCACCAATAATGATGAGTTATTTGCAACACTGGTTAAATTAGGACAGCACCCTAAAGAAAAATCTGACACTGTTACTGTAATGGAAAAAATTGGACATTTTGTTGATGTTGAAAATAATAATTTATATACTCAATTTAAACCAAAAGGCTATTCTAACCGTGATGTTTACAATTTAATCGCAGAAAAAATTGATATTCCAAAAATTTTAAAAAAGTCATCTGAAGTATGGGACGGCGGATACGCTATAGCTGGGTTATTAGGACATGGTGATGCATTTGTTTTACGTGACCCCAATGGCATAAGGCCAGCTTTTTGGTATGAAGATGATGAAATCGTTGTTATTACATCTGAACGGCCTGTAATACAAACAGCTTTTAATGTTGATATTGAAAAGATAAAAGAATTAAAACCGGGACATGCTTTAGTGATTAAGAAGAATGGTTTGTTATCAGAAGTAGAAATCAACACCCCAAAAAAAATATTACAGTGTTCTTTTGAAAGAATCTATTTTTCAAGACCTGGTGATAAGGATATTTATAATGAACGAAAAGAATTAGGAAGATTAATGATTCCTCAATTACTTAAATCAATAGAAAATGATATAGATAATTCTGTTTTTTCATATATTCCTAATTCAGCTGAAACTGCTTTTTATGGATTGATAAAAGGATTAGAAGAGTACCAAAATGAACAAAAGTTTAATCTAATAAAAAATTCCAAAGCCATTTCTGATGACCAATTAAGAACAGTACTAAATAAAAAAATTAGAATTGAAAAAATAGCTATAAAAGATACTAAACTAAGAACTTTTATTACACAAGATGACGGAAGAGATGATTTAGTTGCACATGTTTATGACATTACCTATGGCACTGTTAATAAAAATAAAGACAACTTAGTGGTAATTGACGACAGTATTGTTAGAGGGACAACCTTGAAGAAAAGTATTCTGCAAATTTTAGACAGGTTAAACCCTAAAAAAATTGTTATTTTATCTTCTGCCCCACAAATTAGATACCCAGATTGTTACGGTATTGACATGGCTAAACTTCAAGATTTTATTGCTTTTACAGCAGCTATTGAATTACTTAAAGCAAATCATTTAACTAAAATTATTGATGAAACGTATAAAAAATGTAAAAGTCAAGAGAGTTTTCCTAAGGAACAAATTATTAATTACGTTAAAGATATTTACAAACCATTTACTGCCGAACAAATTTCTGATAAAATTGCTGAATTATTAACGCCTAAGGATATAAATGCTGAAGTTAAAATAGTTTATCAAACTATTGAAAACCTCCATAAATCTTGCCCTAATCATTTAGGTGATTGGTATTTTACAGGGAACTACCCTACTCCAGGGGGTAACAAAGTTGTAAACAAAGCTTTTATAAACTATATTGAAGGTAGTAACGAAAGGGCTTACTAACAATTTAAAAAAGAGTTGAAAGTATTATACCTTAAATCCGCAAGTATCTTCTACTGCAAAGCCAAACTGCACGCCATTATTGGGAATGCTCGTTTTTTGATACTCACCATAACTAATGCTA
>DQTE01000198.1 GCA_015662905.1 Crocinitomix sp.
GGAGGAGTTTGAACTAAGCTATTTGCTTAGCGATTGCAAATATAAAAGCTTTTATTGTTTTGACAAATAAAAAAGAACTTTTTTTTACTTTTTTTTGAATAACTTTTATTTAATAGTACAAAACACGGAATAATAAGTGTTTATTTAAATTAATTATTCTTCCAATAAGAAGGATTAGTATCTGTAGTTAATTGTTTCCAATAATTTAAAGTAACAGCATGTTTACCGTCTAGAGTCTTTAATTTACGTTCAAAAACCCAAATTGTTGGGTTAAAAGTCATATCAGTAACACCTAAATTGTATAATTGTGGATCTTCTTCTGTTTTTCGTTTTAATTCATCTACAACAGTTTCAAATCCGTTAAAATCTAGCAACTCTTTTAAAAAATCTAAACGTGATTTCTCTATTTTCTTTTCAATAAAAGTAACTCTTGTTTCTCCAATTGACCCAAAGGTGTGTTTTCCTGCTAATTCCATTATTACTGTTGATTTGTTAATTAGTTGATTTGTTGATTTGTTGATTTTGAATTTAACATTAAAAATTCAACACTCAACATTTTTTATTTAAATACAAAGTTACTAATATCGGCTATATATTCGTAAATTGGACTATACAATCCAATTACAAAAATACCCAATACTGCAATAACTAATCCTGCTTTTGCAGCAATTGAGTTTTTATAAAATGGTATAGGATTTTCTCCTTTACGTAAAAACATAGCCTGTACTACTAATAAATAGTAATAAAGTGATATGGTAACGTTAATTACTGCTATAAATACTAACAAATAATATCCTTTACTTGCTGCTGCTGTAAATAAGAAAAACTTACCAAAAAAACCTGCAACTGGTGGAATTCCTGCTAATGAGAATAATGCCATTAACATGACCAGGCTCATTTTAGGATTGGTTCTATATAAACCATTATAATCATCTATATTTTCTTTTCCTGTTTTATGCGAAATGGATTGAACTACACCAAAAGCTGCTAAGTTTGAAAATATATAAATTGCAGCAAAATATACAACTGTTGTAATTCCTAAATCGGTATTTGCAATCATTCCTAATAGTATAAATCCTGCTTGAGCAATAGATGAATAGGCTAAGAAACGTTTCATGTTTTGCTGTCTTAAAGCGAATAAATTACCAATAAACATAGTTGCAATGGCAATTCCGTAAATCATATTAACCCAAATAGCAGATAACGATTGAAAAACGGTAAATAATACCATTACCATTACAAAAACAGCACTTGCTTTTGAAATTACTGATAAGTAAGAAGCAACACTAATTGGCGCACCTTCATAAGTATCTGCTGTCCAAAAATGGAAAGGAACTAAAGATACTTTAAAAGCAATTCCTGCAAAGAAAAATACAAATCCTAAAACAGCTAAAGGTGTATTTGTTAATAATGTAGAGACTTCAGTAAAATAAATAGAACCAGTAGAAGCATAAAGCATTGAAATTCCAAATAAAGAAACTCCTGTTGCTAAAGCTGCGGATAATATAAATTTTATACCTGCTTCAGCTGATTTCTTTTTACTTGTTTCATAAGCTACCAAAGCAGCAGTTGGAATGGTTGCTAATTCAATACCAATAAATAACATTAGAAAATCACCTGCCGAAATCATGTAATACATTCCTAATAAGGTAGCGAATAATAAAATATAGAATTCACTTGATTTATTTTCAATACTTAGTTTTTCTTTAATCCAATCATTTGCTTGAAGCAAAACAATAATTACACCAACATTAAGTACTGATTTAAAGAAGTGTACCAATTCATTTGTTCTAAAACTACCACCAAATAATTTACCTATTTCTAATGGTAAAAAACCAATAATTGTATGAACAATAAACAAAATAATTGCTATGTTAATTACTGTTTTTTTGTTGCTTACAAATATTTCTCCAATCAAAATTAACAGAATTACTGCTAATAATGATATTTCGTTTCGCATTAGTAAAAAATTCTCTATTGTCATTTTTTTATTTTTATTGTTGAGACGCGTTGCATCACGTCTTTACTTAATCTCTATTATAGCATTCTATGAATAAAAGGTGCTAAACTTTCTGTAATCATATCACTTAACCAAAGTGGAGCCATTCCCATTCCTATTATTGGAATTAATAAAAGGAATATTCCTGTTTTTTCGTACCAAGTAGCATCTTTTAAACTTAAATGCTCTTCATTCTTAATTGTTCCCATTAGCATAATACCAACTACTCGTAAAATATAAACTGCTGTAACCACAATAGCCGAAACTGTTATGATTGAAGCAATTCTATGAAATGTATCTGGATGTTGAAAAGCACCTTGAAATATTTGCATTTCGGCAACAAAGCCACTAAATCCAGGTAAGCCAAGTGATGCTAAACCTGCAATTACATAAATTACCGATATAAATGGAATAACCTTAAGCAGTCCACCAAGTTTTGTAATATCTCTTGTATGTGTTCTTCCGTAAATCATACCAATTAAAGCAAAGAAAAGTGCAGTCATAAATCCATGAGATAATGATTGCATAATTGCTCCATTCCAAGCCGTTTTGTTCATCATCAATAAAGCAAATAATACCATTCCTAAATGACTAACCGATGAATACGCATTAATATATTTTAAATCCGTTTGTCTTACTGCTGCTAAAGCTCCATAAATAACCCCAATTACAGCTAAAACGATGAAGAAATTTCCCCATTCAGCAGCTCCTTCTGGTAGTAAATACATGGCAACTCTAAAAATTCCGTAACCACCTAATTTCATTAAAACTCCTGCATGCAGCATAGATACTGCTGTTGGTGCAGAAGCATGTCCATCTGGCGACCAAGTATGAAATGGAAACATTGCTCCAAGAACTCCAAAACCTATAAATACTATTGGAAAAAATAATTTTTGAGCATCACTATCAATAGTTACTTTAGCAATGTCTAAAATATTATACGTTAAAACGCCATCAGCTCCAGCTGAATTAAAATAAATTCCTAAAATACCAACTAAAAGTAGGGCAGAAGCTCCCATTAACATTAAGGTTAGTTTCATAGCAGAATACTCTTTTGGTCCAGTTCCCCAAATTCCGATCAATAAAAACATTGGTATTACGGCTATTTCATAAAAAACAAACATCGTAAATAAATCTATCGAGATAAAGAAACCATAAACTCCTGCTGCTAAAACAATAAGAGAAATAAAGAATTCCTTTGGTAAATCTTCGGTTTTCCAAGAAATAAAAACACCTGCCAAAACAACGATTGCTGTTAAAACAATCATAGCAACAGTAATTCCATCAGCACCAACAGTATAATGAATATTGAAGTTTTTAAACCAAGTATAATCTTGCGTAAAAACCATTATATCACTATTAATAGCGCGTTCTTTAAAATAGGCAAATACCAAATTGATTGCCATTACAAACTGAATTCCCATTCCGATAAGCGAAATTATTCTCACTTGTTTTAATCCTTTAGCAAATAGCAAAGCTATTAAGGTAAATATAGGAACGGTTACAAATAAACTTAATATATCCATTATTTTAGGAGCCTATCCTAACCTTCCCAAAGGGAAGGAACTCAAAGCATTTCGTTTTAAAGCTCATTAAAATCTTTAATTAAGAATTTGAAGAGCATGATTATTATTTAATTATTACTTTTTTACCCAGATATTCAGTTTCTTCCCTTAGGGAAGACGGAAGATGGGCTACATTATATACTTCACAACCATTGTAATAACAACTATTCCACCAATAAAATACATGGCGTAATCTTGAACTCTACCTGATTGTGTTCCTTTTATTTTTTCAGATGTTTTTACGGTTGTATTACCAATTAAATCCATAGTTCCATCAATTATTTTTTTGTCAAACCAAGCAAATGGTGCTGAAATACGTTTGAAAATTATTTGTCTTGTAATAAAGAAATACAATTCGTCCATATAGAATTTATCGTAAGCCCATTTATAGAAAATTCCAAATGCTTTTGTTACTTTTTCAGGATAATTGGTTTCTTTTTTATAGAAAACATATGCTAAGGCTATTCCTAAAACAGCAGTAGCAATAGCAATCGCTGCCATATTCCAATCTATATGACCTTCAAACCCTTGTCTATCTGCAGTTATATATTTACTAAAAGGAATATATCCCGCAGCAATACTCATAAAGGCTAAGATCATTAACGGAATTGTCATTGATTTAGGATTTTCGTGTACTTTGTCAGAATAGGTTTTTTCTTTTCCCCAGAAAATTCCGAAATACAATCTAAACATATAGAAAGCTGTTAAACCTGCAACGAATAAACCTACAAAGTATAAGAATTTATTATGGTGATGAGCAGCTAATAAAATTTCATCTTTAGAGAAAAATCCTGAGAAAAACGGAATTCCTGCAATAGCTAAAGTTGCAATTAAAAAGGTAATATGTGTAATAGGCAACTTTTTACGTAGACTTCCCATATCTTTTAACATATTAGAATGTACAGCATGAATTATAGAACCAGCAGCTAAGAAAAGTAAACCTTTAAACATAGCGTGTGTAAATAAATGCCACATAGAAGCCATATAACCTAAACCATCATGTCCTTCATAACCAGAAACTCCTAAAGCCAACATCATATATCCAATTTGCGACATGGTTGAAAAGGCAAGAACTCGTTTTATATCGTTTTGTGTTAAAGCAATAATAGCAGCAAATAAGGAAGAAAAAGCACCTACATAAGCAACAACTTCTAAAGCTAAACCATCATCTGCAACATAATAGACGTTAAAAAGTCTTGCTACTAAGTAAACTCCTGCAACAACCATAGTTGCAGCATGAATTAAGGCTGAAACTGGTGTTGGACCTTCCATTGCATCTGGCAGCCAAATGTGTAAAGGAAACATAGCAGATTTTCCTGCTCCACCAATAAAAATTAAAATTAAAGAGAATGTAATAATTGACATTCCCATAAAAGTTACACTTGTCCATTCTGCTAATTGTGAACTATCTGCGCTAGTTAATTCAGCAAAATCAAATGTACCTGTATAATAACCCATTAATAAAATTCCGATAAGGAAAAATAAATCGGCAAAACGAGTTACAATAAAAGCTTTCTTTGCTGCAATAATTGCGGATGGCTTGGTGTAATAAAATCCTATTAATAGAAAAGAAGAAACACCAACTAACTCCCAAAATATATAGATTTGGAATAGATTTGTTGCTAAAACTAAACCTAACATAGAAAAAGAGAATAAAGATAAAAAAGCGAAAAATTTGGTAAAACCAGTATCTCCTTTCATGTAACCTATACTGTAAACATTTACTAAAAAGGCAATTAATGTAACTACTATCAACATCATTACAGAGATAGGATCGATTAAAATTCCCATATCTATATGAAGTGTAGGAGTGAAGTTCATCCAAGTGGTTTTAAAAGCATAAACAGCTTCATAAGCACCATCAACTTTTCCAACTTTGATAAAATAATTATAAGCTGTATATAAAGAAAGTATCAAAGATGTTCCTAAACTTGCCGAACCAATTAAACCTGCTAAATTAGGCTTGATTTTAAAACTTCCTAAACCTAATATTAAAAAGGTAATAAAAGGAAGTAATGGTATGAGTATTGTGTAACTGTAGTCCATTTTAGATTAATTCGTTTATTTGTTAATTCGTTTATCTGTCAAGTTAAATTTAACATTCAAAACTTAACATTCATCATTTATTTAATACTTCATTAGTTCTGTACCTTTCACTTCAACGGAAGTAATCATTTTATATAAGTTTATAATAATTGCGACTGCAAGTGCTGTTTCTGCTGCTGCAACGGCAATAATAAATACCGAAAATATAGCTCCTTGTAAATTTTCAGGATACAAATAAGTGTTAATAATCACAAAATTAATTGCTGATGCGTTTAAAATTAATTCAATCGACATTAAAATAGTAATCAAATTTTTTCGAGTAAAAAAACCATAAACACCTATGAAAAATAGGATAGTGGTTAGGGTTAATATTTCGTATATGCTTATTCCGTTTATCATTTCTATGTAAAGCCCATCTATATCTCTTCCAAATGGGAAGAAGAACTTCTGATGGATATTTATTGGTTTATAATATCTTGTTTCTTGTCTCTTGTTTCTTGGTTCTCTTTTAAGCCTAATCTATTACCTTTAGCGATAACAATTGCACCAATCATTACGGCTAATAATAAAATACTTATTACTTCAAATGGAAGAATAAATCCACCACTATCATAACTTAGCATCTTTTCTCCAATATCTTTTACTTCTATTGTTCTTGAGTTTTCTACAACATTAAATTTATGTGTCAATATTACTGGTAAAACCATTGCTATTCCTGTAAAGCTAATTAATGCCGCAATCACACGTTTTTTTGTGCTTGCTAATTCTAAATTTAATTCAATGTGATGTACTAATAATACAGAGAAAATTATCAAAACGATAACTCCACCTGCATATACTGCTAATTGAACAGCGCCTAAAAAGCTGTAATCTACCATAAAATAAATTCCAGAAATGGCAATTAAAACGAATAACAGATAAATAACTGCTCGTAACATTTTTTTGCTACTTACCGATGCTATTGCAAAGATAATGATGATTGCTGCTAATATGTAAAATATAATTCTTTCCATTTTTTATGCTTATACATTAGGCTTTAAGCTTATGCGTTGTTTTATTTTTTTTATTCTTTTTTTATTAAGGATACGGAACACAGTCAATTGAACTAGTCTTCAACTCCTGCTTTTACTTTAGAACCTGATTTGTTTAATACTTTGGTTAAATAACTTCTATCATATACTGAGTTTTCAAAATTTTGTCCCCATTTAATTGCATCTGTTGGACAAGCTTGAATACATAAACTACACATGGTACACATTCCTAAATGATAAATATGTTGATCTATCATTTTCTTTTTCTTTCCAGTTTCTGGATCAATTTGTCTATCCCAAATAATTTCAATAGAACCATTAGGGCAAGCAATTTCGCATTTTTGACAACCAGTACAACGATGTTCGTTATTTTCATCATGCGGCATTATTACTTCTCCTCTAAATCGATCAAACATTTTTAATGTATCTCGATTATCAGGATACTCTTGTGTTAAAGCACCTTTACGAGCATTTAGGAAATATTTCCCTGTAATACTCATACCAGTTAAGAGTGTTTTTATTCCTTTATATATATCTTTAAAATAACTCATTTTGTTGTTATTTGTTTAATTAACCATTTATATTTTATATTGTCCAACCTAACCAAATAACAATTGCCATAATGACAATATTCATTAAGTTAAGAGGCAATAAATACTTCCATTCTAATTTTAATAATTGATCAATTCTAAGTCTTGGAAATGTCCATCTAAACCACATCATCAAAAATATAATCCCTACAACTTTTACAGTAAACCAAATTGGTTGTAACCATATAATACCTTCGGTAATTCCAAAAGGCGATAGCCAACCACCAAAAAATATGGTAACTGCAATACTTGCAATAATAAACATGTTAATGAATTCCGCTAAGAAAAAATAAGCGAATTTCATACCTGAATACTCTGTATGAAAACCTGCTCCAAGTTCGCTTTCTGCTTCTACTAAATCAAATGGCGCTCTGTTAGTTTCTGCAGTTCCGGCAATCATAAATATCATAAAAGCTATAATTGCAGGAATATGTCCTTGCAATATCAACCAACCATGTTCTTGTTGATTAGCTATAATTTCGGATAATTGTAATGTTCCCGTTAATAAAACCATAGTTAATAAAGATAATCCTACGGATAATTCATAACTAATTGTTTGAACTCCAGAACGCATTGCACCAATTAATGAGTATTTATTATTTGAACTCCAACCACCAAGTAAAATACCAATAACTCCAATAGAAGATACTGCTAAAAGGAAGAAAACACCAATATTAATATCAAAAGCTTGTACCGATTGTGTAAACGGAATAACGGACATGGCTACTAAAGCAGTTACAATTACAAAGTAAGGTGCTAAATTGTATAAAAATTTATCTGCTTTTGTTGTTCCTGTTAGTTCTTTGGTTACCAGTTTTAAAGCATCAGCCATGGTTTGAAAAAGTCCCCAAGGACCAACTCTATTTGGACCTTTACGCATTTGAAACCAAGCAGCAACTTTACGTTCTAATAACACCAAATAAAGTCCGATAACTGCAAAAAGTGTCAAATAGAATACAGCAATCAATACCATTTCGGTAAGGCTTGCTGCCCATTCTGGCATTACAGAAAATAACCAGTCGTGTATTGTTTTTATCATAATCTATAAAATTCCAAAATCCAATTTTAAAATTCCAAAATTTTGAAACAAACTATAAAGTTTATTACAAAGTTTAGATTTTCAAACTATCATTATTTTAATTTATTTAAAATAGCTGAAAGAATTTTTCTTAATTCTAACGCTTGTTTATTAATTTTTCTTTTATTCACCACAGTAATTGGAATTTCCTTTTTATTTATTTTTTGGAATTTCCGCCTTAGCGGTCTATATCAGGAACTACGATATCTAACGACGCCATAGTTGCTACTAAATCTCCTATTTTTCCTCCAACTACCATTTGGTTTAAGGCATTTAAGTTGGACAATCCTGGTGAACGAAATTTCATTCGGTATGGATTTTTTGTTCCTGTACTATTTATATAAACTCCTAATTCACCACGAGCAGTTTCTACTTTTTGGTAAAATTCTCCTTTTGGTAATTTAATCACAGCTTTTGTTGGCACGCTAATATCACCTTCGGGAATATTATCAATTAATTGCTCAATAATTTTCATACTTTCCCACATTTCTGCAATTCTTACTTTATATCTTGATAAAGTATCACCTTCAGTAAATAATACTTCATCAAAATTTACTTTGTCATAAGCAGCATACGAGTGAATTTTTCTAACATCACTTGAATAACCACTTCCACGAGCAACTGGTCCAGAAACTCCGTAAGAAATAGCATCTTTGTAACTTAGTATTCCAACACCTTTAGTTCTTTTTTGAAAAATCACGTTGTTAGTTAATAAACTATCGTATTCTGGTAGTTTCTTTCTAAAATGAACAAGAAATTCCTTAACTCTTTTTATAAAATTAGGGTGAATATCATTCATTAAACCGCCAGGAATATTATAATTCATGGTTAAACGAGCACCACAAGTTTCTTCAAAAATATCATTAATCATTTCTCTATCTCTAAAAGCTAAGAAATAGGTGGTAAGTGCACCAACATCCATTCCCATAACGCCCCACCAAAGTGTATGCGAAGCAATTCGAGTAAGCTCATCAATTATTGTTCGAATAACTTTAACTCTATCTGTAACTTCTAATTCTAATGATTTTTCTACAGTTAAACACACTGCGTGATTATTTATATGTGACGAAAGGTAATCCATTCTATCCGTTAAATGGACTATTTGCTGATAACTATCGCGCTCACACATTTTTTCAATAGAACGATGAATATATCCTAAATCTGGTTCAATATTTTTAATTATCTCACCATCAATAGTTAAAATAAGTCTTAAAACACCATGAGTTGCGGGATGTTGTGGTCCCATATTCACAAAATATTCTTGTGTTTTAAAGCTATCGTTTGTTATTTTGTCTTTAGTCATTGGCCTTTTAGTCTTTTGTCTAATATCTATAAGTCTACAGTCTATTACTTAATTACTATATTATCAACATCTACATAATCTTTTCTAAGTGGAAACCCATTCCAATCTGGTGTTAAGAATAATCTTTTAAGATTTGGATGATTGTTGAATTTCACTCCAAAGAAATCAAATATTTCCATTTCATTAAACTCTGCTGTCTTCCAAACATCTGTAACACTATCTAATACAGGGTTTTCTCTATCTTCAGTTTTTACTTTCACTACAATTTGATGACGATGTTTTATGCTTTCTAAATGATAAATCACACCTAATTCTTTTCCATAATCAATTCCTGTCATACAAAAAAGGTAGTCAAAAGATAAATCAGTATCCGATTTTAAATCAGTACATAACTTATGTAGATCGTCTTTATTTACTGTAATATTTAAAAACTCAGAAGCTTCTTCAGTAAACTCTAAACTATTGTTTATACTTGCTATTTTATTTTGTAATTCTTCGTTTGTCATTTTAGTTTTTAAGGAGACGCAAGCATTGCGTCTTTACATTTTATCATTTTAGCTTTTGAGGAGATGCAAGCATTGTATCTTTACTTGATAACTCCTTCATCAAATCCATCAATTGGATTATCTCTATTACTACTATTAGCCATTATTTTTTTCTGTAACATAATCATTCCTTCTAATAAAGCTTCTGGTCTTGGTGGACAACCTGGAACATAAACATCTACTGGTATTACATGATCTGCTCCTTTAACTACAGAATACGAATTATAAAAGAAAGGTCCTCCAGAAATGGCACAAGCTCCCATTGCAATTACATACTTGGGTTCTGCCATTTGATCGTAAAGTCTTCTTAATACTGGCGCCATTTTATTAACAATTGTACCTGCAATAATAATTAAATCTGCTTGTCTTGGCGAAGGTCTTGCAACCTCAAAACCAAATCTTGACCAATCGTGTTTTGCGGCTCCAGTTTGCATCATTTCAATAGCACAACAACTTGTACCAAAATACAATGGCCAAAGGGAATTTGATCTTCCCCAATTCACAACTTTATCTAAAGATGTTATTACGATATTTGCACCGTTTCCTGCAGGAATAACTTTTCCTGGGAAATCTTTTGCTAACTCTGTATTATTTTGTTCTGTCATTTTATATAAGCTCTAAGCTTTATGTGATATACTATTATTCGCTTTTTATTTAGTCATTTAGTTTCTGCTATTCAGTTTAGGTCCTAAAGAGTACTTCTAATTACTCCCATTCTAAAGCTTTTTTCTTCAAAGCATAAACTAATCCTAAGCCTAAAATTACTAAAAAGATAATTATTTCTACTAAAGCTACAGTTCCCATACTTTTAAAAACAACTGCCCAAGGAACTAAAAAAGCTACTTCAATATCAAATATTAAAAAAAGTATGGCAAATAAATAATAACCTACTTTGAATTGTACCCAAGTTGGACCAATAGTTTCTACACCACATTCATAAGGATCTCTCTTTGCCTTATTATCAGATTTAGGTGAAATTAAATTAGAAATATTATTTGCTAAAACAACAAGAAAAACTCCTGCTAACACAAATACTATAATCGCTTCATATCCCATAAATTATTTATAATTGTACCATTAATATTACTCTTAAAATTTAATTTTAAACAAAGGTAAGAGCTTATTCAAATTTAACAACTGACAAACATCAGTTATCAATAAAAAAGCTGTCATTATTATTAATGACAGCTCTTTTATTTATACTTCGTAAGTTTCACCACTAAAAAATAAATCATCTACTTTAGAGAATTTTGATTTAGCACTCACTTCTTTAGTTAAAGCATCTTCTCTAACTTCATATGTTAATTCTTCAGAAGCTCTAATAATACCTGTAACCATTGGGTATTCTAACTTTACAAGCATCGTATGCATTGTATTGTCATGATCTTTAGCATCGTGGATTAATATATTTTCTTCTGTTACTCCATTTTCGCCAATAGTAACAACTTCTAATTTTAAACCATTAAGAACAAGACCTTTATTCCTTTCTTTACCAAAAATCATTGGTTTACCATGCTCTACATGTAATTGCTTATCTAATCTAACTTTTTTATCTGTGAATTGTGTGAAACAACCATCGTTAAAAATAACACAATTTTGCATCACTTCAATTAATGAAGTACCTTGAAACTTCTCAGCTTCAATAAATAATGCTGTCATTTCTTTTGGTGTATTTCCTCCAATTCTTGCAAAAAATCGTGCATTAGCTCCTAAAGCTAAAACGCCAGGAGAAAAAGGAGGTTGTGTATTACCATAAGGAGATGTTTTTGTTTTTTGACCTATTAATGAAGTAGGAGAGAACTGTCCTTTTGTTAATCCATAGATTTCATTATTAAATAAAACCATGTTTAGATTGACATTTCTTCTAAGTACATGAATAAAGTGATTTCCACCAATTGCCAAAGAGTCTCCATCACCAGTAATAATCCAAACACTTAAATCGGGGTTTGCTAATTTTGTACCAGTTGCAATAGCTGCAGCTCTACCATGAATACTATGCATACCATAAGTATCCATATAGTAAGGAAAACGGGAAGAACATCCAATACCAGATATAAAAACCACATCTTCTTTTTTAACACCCATTTCAGGAAGTGCTTTTTGCATAGCTCTTAAGATTACATAATCATCACAACCAGGACACCATCTAACTTCTTGGTCACTTGCAAAATCTTTAAACGTATATTTTTTAACTGTATCCATATTATTTTAATAGTGTTTTAAATTTATGTACCAATTCACTTGCTCCGAAAGGTAATCCTTGTATTTTATTATATTGTGCAAATTCAAATTGCGTAAATGTAGCATTTAAAATGAATTTTAGTTGCCCGTTATTTAACTCGCAAACTATAATTTTCTTAAACTTAGAGAATAATTTTTCTGTATTTTTAGGAAAAGGATTGATATAGTTAAAGTGTGCATGTCCAATCTTATAACCTTCTTTATCTAATTGTTTTGTTGCAGAGTGTAGCGAACCGTAAGTTCCACCCCAACCAATAACTAACAAATCACCTTCATCATTAAAATCTGCTTTTAAATCTGGAATATTATTCTGAACTCTTTGTACTTTTTCAGCACGAATTTTAGTCATATATTCATGATTTTCTGGATCATGAGAAACATTACCTGTAAGCTTGTCCTTTTCTAAACCACCAACACGATGTTCAAAACCTTCTATTCCAGGAATAGCCCAATCTCTGGCTAATGTATCTTTATCTCTTTTGTAAACATTAAACTCTTCAGGATTACCACCTTTTAATTGTCTATGTGTAATTGGCGGCATATCATTAATAGAGCTAATTTTCCATGGTTCTGAACCATTAGCTATATATCCATCCGTTAATAATAAAACAGGTGTCATATGTTCTAAAGCTAATCTTGATGCTTCATAAGCATAATCAAAACAATTTGCAGGTGTACTTGCTGCAATAACAATTAATGGGCTTTCTCCATTTCTACCGTACATTGCTTGTAATAAATCCGATTGTTCTGTTTTTGTAGGTAATCCAGTTGAAGGTCCACCACGTTGTACATTCACAATAACTAAAGGCAATTCAATAATCATTGCTAAACCTATTGCTTCTCCTTTAAGAGCTAAACCAGGTCCTGATGTAGTTGTAATAGCTAAATCACCCGCAAATGATGCTCCGATTGATGACGTAATACCAGCAATTTCATCTTCTGCTTGAAAAGCTTTTACACCAAAATGTTTATGCTTAACCAATTCATGTAAAATATCTGATGCTGGAGTAATAGGATAAGACCCTAAAAATAATTCCAAACCTGATTTTTCTGCTGCAGCTAAAAATCCCCATGCAGCAGCTTGGTTTCCATTAATAATTCTATATGTTCCTTTTTCCATTGTAGATGGAGAAATAGAATAAGAATTAGGAATTAATTCTAATGTTTCAGCAAAATAGAAACCTGTTTTTAATACTTTAGAATTTGCTTCAGCTATAATTGGCTTTTTAGCGAATTTTTTATTAAAAAAGTCTAAAGTGTGATCCATGTCTCTGTTATACATCCAATAAACCATACCTAAAGCAAACATATTTTTGCTTCGTATAATAGATTTATTATCTAATCCCATGTCTTTTAAAGATTCTCTAGTAAGTTTTGTCATAGCAACCTCAATAACACGATAATTGTTTAAACTACCATCTTCTAAAGGATTACTTGCATACAAAGCTTTTTCTAAATTCTTTTTAGTAAAAGAATCCGTATCAACAATAATTGTATGACCAGCTTTTAAAGCAGTTAAATTGGTTTTAAGTGCAGCAGGATTCATACAAACTAATAAGTCTAAATCTTCTCCTGGAGTACTAACTTCAACACTACCTATATGAACTTGAAATCCACTTACACCATACAAACTCCCTTGAGGAGCTCTAATTTCTGAAGGATAATTAGGAAAGGTAGAAACATCATTTCCAAACATTGCTGAGGTATCCGTAAATTGCATACC
>DQTE01000314.1 GCA_015662905.1 Crocinitomix sp.
ATTCTGTTATATGCTCTACTCTTTTCATAAATGTATTTTAGCTTATTTTGAATTTAATTATGGATAGATACTTATAGCCACAGACCCTACAATGAGTTACGAGATAAGTATTTTCAAGAGAGAGGGTATCTGTAGTCAATGAAAATCTTTATAGATGCCAATGTCTTTTTAGATGCACTACTCAACAGAGATAAAGGTCTCTCCCAAAAACTGATACAGCATTTAGAAAAACAAAATATAGAAATCTCTAGACTCTGGATCAGTGGGAATTAGACCTCCCATATTAAAATGAGTATTGTAGTGACAACATTACTTTATGAGTAGTATCTTCATTTATAGAACTCTCGTTTTCATTACTATCTTCTTCAGAGAAATTTCTAAGTTCACCAATATATGCTAGATGATAATTTAAACTTCTAGTAATTTCTCCTCTATAACCTGTAGTTAATTTAAGCCCAGTATATGTAATTCCTTTAATTCCTTTAAAATCACTATAGTCTAATTCATTTGTTAATTCCAATTCACCTTTTCCTAGTTTTAATTCAGGAAGAAAGTAAAAATTATTTTTTGTCATATACCATCTAAATCCTAATCCATATGCTGTTACTTGTGGATACAACAATAAATTAGCATAATCAACATTCTCCTGACCACTTCTTCTTATTGTATAAGGTTTTTGATAATCAGAATAAAATGCATATACATCAACATTTCTATATGAATATCCTAGACTATAATCTCTAAAAATAGTTTCACTAATTAACTTACTTTCGTTAGGAAAAGAATTTAAAAGCCCTGTTTCATCTACAAAAAAGTTATTATTATCAAGTGATTCCAAAGCAGAACTAAATTTTTCATACTCATATTTAAAAAAGAAATGGTTAACTCTTACTGTACCTAAAACCCTTAAGTAGGCATCATCCAAATTAACTGATTTATTAATATTAAAAACTTTATTAGGTTCTTCTGCTTTATTAAAAGAATGTTCAACATGTAATAAAAAATTTGGATAAAAAATTGGATTATAAAAATCTCCAAAAATTAATTCAGCCCAAGCTGTATTCAATCCTTCATTTTTCATTTTAAAATTTTTCATTTCTGATGTCTTCCATAAAGAATAAGCATATCCCGTCCGAATATGCACGTCTCCTTTATGAAGCCTAGTACTTCTATCTTGAGTATCAAATATATCCCTACTAGTTCCAAATATAAAACTTGTATACAATACAAGAACTATAACTTTTCTAATCATAAACCCAATCTCCTTTTATTTAATTTAATCAAAAATCCAACTACCAATTAGACTAACAGCATTAATAATCCTTCCTATAGGATTCAACCTTTTAAAAATCTTCCAAACTATCTTTCCTCCTGAGCCACTTATACTTTTAAATGTTCCTCTTGGATTACTACGTGCATATCTAGTTCTATTTCTTGCTTCCTTCAGGTCTCTATCGATTTTCTTTTTCGCTTCAATAACTTCTTCAACAATCTCTAAATAATCAGACCATGTTAAATCGGAAAAATAACCTTTATTTTTTAAACTTGAGAATTCAGAATATGTAATTTTTTCTAAGCCTTTCGATATCTTCTTTACTCTATCAAATTCATTTTCTATACTATTAATTCTCATATCTACTTGATTTAGGAAACCATGCAATTGATTAATATGTCTAACTCTATTAGATGCATCTTCAATTAAAGAATCATACGAAGCAACTTCAATTTTGACATTATCAATAGCTTCCTTAGTAGCTTTAATCTTATTTTCATAAAAAGATATTTTGGCATTTGTACTTTCAATCTCTCTGTTTAAAATACTTGTTCTATTATAATGTATCGTATTCTCTGCTCCAGAGACTAAGTCAAAAAAGTCTAATTGACTGTATTTTTGAGGACTAGTAGCTGAACACCCAAATAAAACAATCATGAATAAAGCAGACATAAAAGTTTTTAAAAAAACTTGTTTATTTTTATAAGTAACGAAGTTCATTTTGCGACTCTCTAATTATTTTTAATAAAGATTTCTTGTTACGAATTTTATTAGAATTCATTACATAATTTTTACTATATGACAATTTATTTTTATATTCTGCTACACGACTTTTATATTTAGAATTTAACGATTTTAATTCTCGTCTTCTCGACTCTCGCAAGTTTTCCATATTTCGTAGTGATTTTTTAACAGCTAAGTATTCAATTTTTATTTGTTTCAATTCTTCTTTTAATGTCAATAGTTCTTTTTTTAATAAGTATTCTTCTTCTTTATATCTTTCAATCTTTTCAAACTTTCTATCTACATAATTAATCGTTGTAGCATTTGTTATTCCCAATACAAACGCCGAACTCAAACCAGTTTGTTGCTCAATAAAAATTCCCAAAATATCTGTTAAAAATTGACCTTGGTAAGTAACATGTTGCTTTTGTTTATGATCCAATCCTTTTGCTCGATCAAGATTACCAACTTGGGTACTAATACAACCATTAAAAGTACAGCAAAAACTTAATAATATTAAAGATTTAAGATTAAACATATTCCTCCCCCTATTTTAGCTTTTAAAAATATTAACATAAGTTAAATAATTAAATTAAATAAATTTGTTTTATTTAATTAAAAATATAGAAAACATACATAGACTCGATAAATACACAACTTATTTAAACTAATAAAAACAATTTAAATGGTTGTTCACCTCAACACCATAGCCAAAAAAAGAGGCTAAAGTGAAGATAGTGTAAGATTTTAACTGAGATGAAAAAAAATTACA
>DQTE01000152.1 GCA_015662905.1 Crocinitomix sp.
CCGTGTAGAGTTCTATATAATCTATTTTCATCCCTTATTTTAGCAGATTTTTTGATTAGTGCGTAAGGTCAGTTTTTAAAAAGTATCTCAAATTTATATCTATAATCATTATGGTTATTGAGTAAAAAATCAATTAAATTAAAATTTAAAATTTGTACTTGTCTAAAGTTTTCATCTTTTAGTTTTTCTAATAATTTTTGAATATTTCCCAATTTAAATGTAAAATCTAAAGCATCATAATTCTGAACACTCAACAAAAAGTCTCTATCATCTTGTGTCATACCACCTTCATGAAAATAAGAAATATAATGTTCATAGTTTTCATCTATATACCCATTACGAACTAAAAATATGAGTAACTTCTTCTCTTCATAACCTTTAATGATTAAATTTGATGAAGTTTTAAATAGTTCTTTTAATGTAGCTTGTTTTAGTTGAGATATTTTTTTATTAAGGTCTTCAATTTCTTTTTTTATATCATTGATTTGATTATTCAATTTATTTTCTATAAATAATTTTCTTTCTAAATAAGTAAATTGGGGATGAAGTAATTTTTCTAATTTTCCAAAAGTTATATGTTCACTATGAGTAAATCCTATATTACTGTAATTGTAACAATATTTTGTAAAACCTTGACAGTTTATTTTTTCATCCAAAGTATCAAGAATATCAGTTTCAAGTAACTGACTGAATGATTTATTTTTATAATTGTTAATAGTCATTACATCTGAATTTGTTTCAGAAAATAATTTTCCCAAATAAATTATTTTTAATTCATCTAAACTTTCTATATTTTCATTCTATATATGATTTACCTCTCTACTCTTTTTCCTTTTTTCATTATTATATTCTTTTATTTTTTGTTCTATGTACGTAGGTTTATTTAAAAACAAATCATAAATAATTCCATCTCTAACATGTAATTTAGCAAAATCTAATGGGTAAAAATTTTTACAAATCACTAAAGCCAATATTTGGTTATGATTTAACTTGTCACTATTTAAATTATTTTTATAAACCATATATTCATTATAAATATTAATCAATAATCGCATATCATCAATATATAAAGATACTTGACTAATGAAGCTTTCATCAATTTGTTCATCTTCAATTTCTTGTTCAAACTTCTTTATCAATTTCCTTTCAGAATTAAAAGGGTTAATATAAGGAATAATTGGCACAATAAAATCAAAAAACTTAGTTCGCTCTTTATCTACAAACATATCATCTCGTATGGCATAAACAAACCGTACTCTTCTAGCTATTTGCTTAGAATTATTGATAAGGTTATTTAACTCACGAAGTTTAATAAATATCTCTGTATCATCAAACCTATCTATGTCTTCAAACAAAACCACATCATATTCTGTTACCTCAAAAAAGTATAATATTTCATCAAGATGTTCATTTAAAATAGAAGATTTATCTTGTTTAGCTAAAGAGATTTCTCCTTTTTTAAAATTAAATTTACTTATTTGAATATTCCATAAATAAGTAAAAAGTCTATATAAATAGTAAAAAAGGATTCCTACCGATATATAGGATAAATAGTTATATTCATGATTCACAAAAAAGTTGCTAGAAAAAAGCTCTGTAAATTTTGATGTCTTAAAAATAGAAAAACCATACAAAAAAAGAAAGCCTATCACAAAACTATGATAAAAGATTATCTTTTTTTGAATATTTCTTATCCGTTTAAACCTAGAATATGGGATTTTACTGTCTTTTTCTCGATAGAAAAACTGTTGCAAAATACTTCGTTCTATATCTTGAAGTAATTCAGACTTATTTGTACCTTTACTTTTTTCTATTCTATGCTTATCATCAGTGGAAGATAAAGGAGTATTTTCTTTTGGTTCTTCTTTTTTTTCAATATCTTCATGTGTCTCTTTAAAAGTTGCTAAGGAAATAGGTAGATAATGCCATTCAGAATTCTCTTTTTCAAAAGTTCGTAAAAAACTACTTTTACCTGAACCATAAGCACCTGTAATCGCAATATTATTAACTTTTGGTGTCTTCAATGCTACTGTAAAAGGATTAGAATAGTGTTTCTTTTTATCTGTTTTAGTATTAGGTAAAAGAACTTCATAATTATCTTTATTTTCAATAATTGAAATATTATTATATTTTTCAATTCTATTTAAATGCCATTTATTTAACGTTGATAAACTCCATAATATAAATTTATCTATAATTTTTTTATCTTTATTTTTCAAAATCTATTTCCTTGATTAAGTTATCCATAATCATACTCTATATATTTTAAATAACTTTCATATATGTCAAATTGTCATAAATTGAGTTCTTAAATATATTAGAAAAGCTACATTCAACCAACAAGAATTCAAAGTTTTTATAAAAAATACCCTATCAACAAAACCAATCCCAAAAAGCCAAAACCTCAATCCCCCCATCAAGCTCTTCACTTTGATTATAAGTTAAAAGTAACTTCTTGTCTACCTCTATTTTTAACTTCTTCAAACCATTAAATTTTCGTTCTCTATTCTATGCTGTTAACTCACAACAAACCTGTACAGCGATGAGTTGATTTTCCTTTTTACAAATGAAATTACACTCGAAATCTTTGTTGTGAAACTAACAATCGAAACTATCAAACCAGCAACAATTCCTACTCTTTTTTTCTTTAAACTACAGTTAAATAAACTACCTCGACCCAAGGGTGCGAGGTATTGTTAGACTTCCAACTTTAATTGACCTTGATGAAGCTTTTTATACTCACTATCTTTTC
>DQTE01000241.1 GCA_015662905.1 Crocinitomix sp.
ACGCCAATTTTTAAAAGGCTATCAATTTTGATAGCCTTTTTTTGTTGTATATATCACATAAAATCCAAAATAATTTTAAAGTGTTGTGGAGAGATAATGTCTTAATAAGGTCAACATTCCCTCAACCTCTGAGACTGTGTTTCAATTTTCATATAAGAATAAAAAAAACGTAACTTTTAAATAAAGTTACGTTTTATATAAATATAAATTAAAGTTAGTTATCCTTCCTTAGCAGCTAAATATCGTTCTGCATCCAAAGCTGCCATACAGCCAGTTCCTGCAGCAGTAATAGCTTGACGGTAAACATGATCGGCAGCATCACCTCCTACAAATACACCTTCAACACTAGTTTTAGCAGTACCAGGAATATTTTTTATATAACCAGTTTCATCTAGTTCCAGATAATCTTTAAAAATATCAGTGTTAGGTTTATGACCAATGGCAATAAAGACTCCTGTACATGAAATTTCCTCTTTGTCGTTAGTTTTGTTGTTTACCACTCTAACACCAGTTACAACATTCCCATCACCGAACACGTCATCTATCTCAGTATTAAATAAAACTTTAATTTTAGGATTATTTAATACACGATTTCTCATGATTTTAGAAGCCCTAAACTCATCTCTTCGTACTAACATAGTAACAGAATTACAAATGTTAGCCAAATACCCAGCCTCCTCACAAGCAGAATCTCCTGCACCTACAATAACAACATCTTGTCCTCTATAGAAAAAACCGTCACAAACAGCACAAGCAGATACACCACCACCATTTTTTAAATAATATTGCTCAGACTCTATGCCTAAGTATTTGGCTGATGCTCCAGTAGAAATAATCACTGTATCAGCATGAATCTCAGTTCCATCTTCTGTCCAAACTTTATGCGGTAAAGTTGAAAAATCAACCTTATCAATAAACCCATCTCTTACATCAGTATCAAATCTTTTAGCTTGTGCTTCTAATTGCAACATCATTTCAGGACCTGTAATACCATCTGGATAACCCGGAAAGTTTTCTACTTCGTTAGTAGTTGTTAATTGTCCTCCAGGTTGCATCCCTTTATATAAAACTGGTTTCATACTAGCTCTTGCAGCATAAATAGCTGCTGTATAACCAGCAGGACCAGAACCTATTATTAAGCACTTTACGCTTTCTATATTATTCATCTTATTTTATTTTCTTATTTGAACAGACAAATATAAGCCATTTTACAAACAAACATTGTGATTTTAGTTCCATTTTAACAAAAAAAAACTTGAATAATCTAAGAATCACTGGTAAATATTTTTATTTTAAATATAAAGGACGTATTTTTGCGAAAATTATAGCTATACTAACAATGATTGATCAAAGTTTATTTGAAGAAAAAAAGTTGTATCCATTTCAGAAAGAGGTAGTTGAGGAGATTATTTCTAACATAGACGCAAAAGATGAAAACTACAATCTTTTATTTCAATTACCCACAGGAGGAGGAAAAACAGTAATTTTTTCTAATATAGCTAAAGAATATATAAAAAAGCACAACAAAAAAGTATTAATTCTTACTCACAGGATTGAGTTATGTGTTCAAACCTCTAAGCAATTGTCAACATTAGGTATTAAAAATAAAGTTATAAACTCTTTGGTAAAACATCTTGATGATCAAATGGAATTTGACACATTTACCGCAATGGTTGAAACTTTGAATAATCGTTTACAAGATGACAAGGATTTTATAAAAGATGTTGGATTAGTGATTGTTGATGAAGCACATAATAACTCTTTTCGTAAAATTTTTCAATATTTTAAAAATGTTAATATACTAGGAGTTACAGCAACTCCTCTTAGTTCAAATAAAGCCTTGCCTTTAAATGATAATTATGATGAGTTAATTGTAGGGCATAGTATAAAATCTTTAATAGAAAACAAGTACTTGGCTGATGCAGAAACTTTTACTTATGATGTAAACTTACATGGATTAAAGATAGGTTCAAACGGTGATTTTACCATTAGTTCTTCTGATAAAGTATATAGTAATTACTTTATGCAAGAAAAACTTTTATTTGCGTATGAAGAAATTGCAATTGGAAGAAAAACATTAATATTTAATAGTGGAATTGAGTCCTCAAGAGCTGTATATACCTTATTTAAAAAGCACAATTATCCAATAAGACATTTAGATAGCACATATAGTGATACAGACAGAAAAGATATTTTGAAATGGTTTAAAGAAACTAAGGGGGCCGTATTAACTTCCGTAGGTATTTTAACTACGGGATTTGATGAACCAACAGTGGAAACTATTATTTTAAATAGAGCCACACGTTCTTTAACACTTTACCATCAAATGATTGGTAGAGGTTCAAGAATACTTAAAAATAAGCGTAGTTTTCAGGTTATAGATTTGGGGAATAATGTAAGACGTTTTGGATATTGGCAAGAGTATATAGATTGGCAAGAAGCGTTTCAATATCCCGATAGATTTTTAGAGGCAAGACTGAGTGAGGTTGATGATATTTTGTTTGAGGCAGAATATGAGTTGGTCAGATCTTTAAAGTCTAAATTAATTAATCCTGATAAAATTGAAAAGTTTTCAATGAAAGAGGTTTACGAAAAGTGTATTGAAGAAGGACGAAAAGGAAAAGATGCTGTAGATATTTCAATGGATAACCATTTTGAAGTAATAGTTGAAAATTCTGAAGATGTGTATGATGGGTTAAATTTATTACAAGAGCTACAAGATGATGTTGAAAGACGCTTAAAACACTATACAAAATGTATAACCAAGGCAACTGACTCATATTTAAAATGGCTAATGGAAACCTATAATCGTCAGTTAACTCAAAAACTAAGAGCAAAATTACCTGCAGAGTAAAGGAAGTCTATAATTTTTCACCGCAATATTTGCAGAATTTAGCGTCATAGTCATGACCTTCTTTTGAACAAGATAAACAGGTTTGAGTAGAAACCTTACTTTGTTTTTCATTTTTAATCAACTCATTAGTAACAATACCGGTAGGAACTGCAATAATAGCATAACCTAATATCATAACAATTGAAGCTATAAACTGACCTAAAGAGGTAACAGGTGCAATATCGCCATAACCAACAGTGGTAAGCGTAACAATAGCCCAATAAATACTACGGGGGATAGATGTAAATCCACTATCTTCCGACTCAACTAAATACATTACCGTACCTAAAATGGTTACCATGGTTAAAATTGATAACAAAAAAACCATTATTTTTTGACGAGACGCTTTTAAAGAATCTATTAATTTTTGAGACTCACTTAAAAATTCTCCTAGTTTTAAAATTCTAAACACTCGCATTAAACGTAAAGCCCTTATCACCATTAATGAATGTGTTCCTGAAATAAAAAGTCCTAAATAAGTGGGGATAATAGAGACAAAATCAATAACTCCGTAAAAGCTGAAAATATATTTTAAAGGTCTTTTTATACAAATGATACGAGCTACATACTCAATGGTAAATAAAATTGTAAAAACCCATTCAAGCTGAATGAAAAGAGAACCATAATTTTTGTTGTACACGGGTACAGATTCTAGCATGACTACTATAATACTAAGAACTATTAAAACTAAAAGAAGAATGTCAAATAGTTTACCTGCAAATGTGTCTGCTTCATAAATGACTTCATGCATTTTTAAACGCCAAGGTTCTAATCCTGATTTATCTCCTGAATATTTTGGTTTTACAGCCATTAGTTTTAATCTATAAGTATTAATTTAATATTTTTTTCTAATTATTTTTTTAGGTAAAGTATCTTGTTTTATAAAAGTGTTTAAATTGTTTTCATCTAAATTAAATATGTGTTCAAAAATTTTAGCGGTAGCTAAAGTATCATCCATAGCCCTATGATGACTTTCTAAATCTATATTCAAATGTTTAGTTAAACTTTTTAAACCGTAAGACTCAACATTAGGTATTAGTGCTCTTGAAGATTGAATGGTACATAAATGCGGTAATCTTAAATTAAGACCCAAGGCTTTAAATTCATTTTTAACAATGGGATAGTCAAAACTAACATTATGAGCTACAAAAACCCTACGTTCCAGCAATTGATAAACTTTTTTTGCTATTTCGTAAAATTTAGGTGCATTAATTACATGTTTATCTTTAATTCCCGTTAGTTTGGTAACGTACCAATCAATTTTTTTTTCAGGATTAACCAATGATTCAAATTTGTCAATTATTTTTTGTCCGTTGTGTATAATGATAGCAATTTCAATGATTTTACTATTTTTTGGTTTACCTCCTGATGTTTCTATATCAACTACTGCAAATTCCAAATGCTTTATAAGTTACTTAAGTTAAAATGCAAATATAGTTATTACTTATGAGGTGATATATTTTTAATAGTAATTTAAGGAAGTATTAACTTTAAAAAAATCATAAATTTTTCCAATAAAGAAATAAATAAAATTGTTATTGCGTTTAAAAGTTTTAAATTTGACAGTTGCAAAAACAATACAGTTGGTATTATTTATGAAAGCACTTTATTTAAAAGAAATTCGCACGTTTTTAGGGTCAATTATCGGTTATATGGTAATGGGTGTGTTTTTGGTGTTAAACAGTTTGTTTTTGTGGGTATTTTCATCAGGTGCAAATATTTTGGAAGGAGGAACCGCAGATTTAGTATCCTTTTTTACAATTGCACCTATTATTTTTTTGATATTAATTCCTGCCATTACTATGCGTTCATTTTCTGAAGAAAAAAGAACCGGAACAATAGAGCTATTGTTGACCAGACCAATCACAGACCTACAAATTGTTTTAGCAAAATATTTTGCCGGACTTACCTTAGTTTTTATATCAATTTTACCCACATTAATTTATTATTTGAGCATTCATTTATTAGGTAAACCAGTGGGAATTGTAGATGATGGTGTAATTATTTCATCATACATAGGCTTATTATTTGTAGGGTCGGTATTTGTAGCCATTGGTATATTTGTATCCAGTTTATTTAATAGTCAAATCACAGCTTTAATTTTATCGGTATTAATCATTTGGTTTTTTTATATGGGAATAGATTTTTTAGCAAATTACACTCAATTTGGTAGTTTTGATATTATTTTAAAGAATATAGGTATATCAGAACATTTTAAATCTATACAAAAAGGCATATTGGTAAGTACAGATTTCGTTTATTTTATCAGTGTAAATATTGTTTTTATTTTGGCAACAAAATTAAAGTTACAGTCAAGAAAGTGGTAATATGAGTAAAACACAATCCAAATCAAACTCGTTAATTAATTACGTTGGTTTCGTAGTCATCTTATTGATGGTAAATGTATTGGCGTATTTTTACCCTAAGCGAATTGATTTAACAGAAGACAAACGATATTCATTATCTGATTACACTGTAGAAATGCTACAAGATGAAAATAGATTAAAGGATAGGGTATTTTTTAAGGTATATTTAGAAGGGGATTTACCTGCGGACATGAAAAATATTAGAAACGAAATTAACAATATATTAGATGAATTTGTTGCTGTTGCAGGAGATAAAATTCAATATGAGTTTATTGACACTGACGGTTCAGATGATGAAGAGTATAATGATCAAGTTAAGCAAAATATATTTAACAAAGGAAAAGGGATATTGCCAACTTACTTAAAAAACATAAATTCAAGCTCAGCCGAACTTAAAACTATTTGGCCAGGGGCTATAGTAGAATATAGAGGAAAAACAGCAGATGTTGTTCAGTTTTTTGATAGAGAACAATTAGTAATTGACGAAAACATAACCCAATTGATAGATAAAACCATAAATAACATTGAATTTAAGCTAATAAGTGCCATACGTAGAGTGACTACAGATAAGAAAAAAAGAATTGGTTTTTTACAAGGTCATGGAGAGTTAGATAAAAATATGACTTGGGATATCCGTCAAGTGTTAAAAAAGGATTATGTGATAGGTGATGTTGAAATTAACGGACAACTTAACGCTTTTGATGATATAGATGCCTTGATTATAGCCAAACCCGTTGAGCCTTTTAACGAAAAAGACAAATTTATTATTGACCAATTTATAATGAGAGGAGGAAAAACCTTATGGTTTATAGACCCTATTGATGTTAATATAGATTCATTAGCTTTTACAGGAGAAACTATGGGGCTTTCAAGAAACTTAAACATAGAAAAAGACCTATTGTTTAAGTACGGCGTAAGAATAAATAACGATTTGATTGTAGATAACCAATCAGCAAATGAATTAGTACCACCAAACAATATTAAACCGCCAGGGTTGCCTTGGGTGTTTTATCCTATAGTTTATCCTGAAAAACACCCAATTTGTTTGAATATAGACCCTGTTTTAACACAATATACAAGTTCTATACATGTGGTAAATGAAAAAGATAAAGAGGTTAAGAAAACTATTTTATTAAAAAGTTCACCAGAATCAAAATCCTTGCTTGCACCAGTACGAATCAATTGGGGATTTGCTTTTGATCAATGGAAACCAGATTTTTCAAACCCTGAGTTTGGAAATAATCCAATAGCTGTATTATTAGAAGGAAAGTTTAAGTCTCCATTTGAAAATAGAATATCTGAAGCCTTTTTAAAAGGAGAAGTCTATCAAACAAAATTCAAATCGGTTGAAAACAAAATGCTTGTTGTAGCTGATGGAGATATGATAAACAGTAGTTACATTTATTTTAAAAATGGTCAAAAGAAAATTGCACCAATTCCACTACACGTGGACAGAATGGGAGTAATAACCAATAATGGAACACCAAAATTTGTTTATGGTAATAGAGAGTTTATTCAAAACGCAGTAGATTATCTGTTAGGAGATAACTCTTTAATTGGGATTCGCTCTAAAACAATTACATTAAGAATGTTAGATGATGAAAAAGTGGCTAAAGAAAAATCATTTTGGAAATCTATTAATATTATCATACCTTTAGCTTTTTTAGCCATTTTGGCTTTTATCTTATATTTGATAAGAAAACGTAAATACGCACATTAATTAAATTTATGAAAAGTTTAAAAACTATTACTATTTTGCTAGTTATTGTAGGATTATCATTTGTAATATACCAAACTGTTAGTAAAAAAAAATCATCTCTATCTACAAATGCTTTAAGTGATTTTGCAGTTAAAGATACAGCTAGCATTGATATAATTAAATTATCAGATACAAAAGGAAATAAATTGATCTTTCAAAGAAATGAAAGTAAAAAATGGACTTTGTCAGACGGAAGTTGTGTTCAGCAACATTTAATTGTTGGTTTTTTAGAAGCCTTTAAATACATTTCGGTTAAATCACCAGTAGGTGAAAATGCTGTAGATAACATTAATAAATTAATTTTAACAACCCATAAAAAAGTAGAGATTTACCAAAAAGGACAACTAGTTAAAACGTGGTATATTGGTAATCCAACACAAGATCATTACGGTACATACATGTTATTAAGTGACCCAGAAAAAGGTAAATCTCCTGAACCATTTATAATGCATCTACCTAATATGTATGGAGTTGTAGCTGATAGGTTCTCAACAGACCGTAAAGAATATCTTTGTTCTGAAATTTTCACCTATAATCCTAAGGATATTAAAGAAATAGAATTGACTATACCAGAACAACCAGAGTTAAACTTTAAAATTGTACAAAATAATGAAGAATTTATAGTGTATAACAATACTAAACCCATTGAATTTGATACATTAAAGGTAAGAAAATACCTGTTGGGATATAAAAAAATACATTTTACAAACTATAACAGAACCTTGCCCCAACCAAGTGTGGATTCTTTAAGAAATTCAACACCAATGTATATCATTAAGGTTATTGATAACAATAATAATGTAAATAAAATTAAAGCCTATAAAAAAGGAGTGGATTATCAGTTGTACGACTTAGAAGGAAGGCTACTAGTTTATGACCAAGATAATTTATGGGTATTTACCAATGATGATAAATTAACTAAATGTCAATACTATGTTTTTGATAAACTATTTAGAGATATTAATTACTTTAGAAAATAGTGATGAGAGTTTATTTAGATAACGCGGCAACAACTCCAATGTCACCAGAGGTAATTGAGGTTATGACGGATGTCATGAAAAATAATTTTGGAAATCCATCCTCAATTCATAGCTATGGGAGAGATGCTAAAGCAGTAATAGAAAATGCCAGACGAACAGTATCCAAGCTCATCAACGCAGAACCAAAAGAAATTATTTTTACTTCAGGAGGTACAGAAGCTGATAATATGGCGTTATTTTCTGCCATTAACGATTTAGGCGTAAAACACATCATTAGCTCAACTATTGAACACCATGCTGTTGAGCATACTTATAAAAAAATTCAAAAAAACTATAAAGTAAAAATATCTTTAGTTAAGCTAGATAAAAAAGGCAACGTAGATTTGGATGATTTAGAAAATCTGCTATCTAACTCAAAAGAAAAGACATTGGTGAGTTTAATGCATGCCAATAACGAAATAGGCACCCTGCTACCTCTAAAAAAAGTAAGTGAATTGTGTAAAAAATATAATGCTTACTTCCATTCAGATACGGTTCAAACTATGGCGCATTACCCCTTTGATTTAGGAAGTTTTCAGATTGATTTTTTGACCTGTTCAGCCCATAAATTTCACGGACCAAAGGGGATAGGTTTCTTATATGTCAATAAAAACTTAAAAATAAACCCAATTATAGAAGGTGGTTCGCAAGAGAGAGGTTTAAGAGCAGGCACAGAGAATTTAATAGGTATTGTTGGTTTAGCTAAAGCCTTAGAGTTGGCTAACACAGATATAAATGACCATATTGAACATGTAAAGTCGTTAAAATATGACATGCTTCAGCAGTTAAAATCAAAAATTAAGGATATTGAAGTTAATGGAGAAGAAATATTTGAAAAGAGTTTATACACTGTATTAAGTATCAAATTCCCTCAATTTAGTAAACAAGAGGTCCTATTATTTATGTTAGATTTAGAAGGGATTGCTTGCTCAGGTGGCAGTGCGTGTTCCTCAGGCGCTAATGCGGGGTCGCATGTAATTAAAGGCATTGGTGGTGATACAACAAAGGCAACCATACGTTTTTCGTTTAGTAGATATACCACAAAAAAAGATATAGATTTTGCTGTAGAAAAAGTTGTTAAAATATTTAACTCGTAGTGAAAAAAATAAGTACCATAGTTGTATTAATAACTTTGTTTAGTTGTTCTCAATCTAATTGGACAAAACAAGAACAAACAGAATTTATTGAAGGTTGCAAAAAAGAAGGAGGAACAAAAAGTTATTGTAAGTGCTATATGGAAAATGTAATGAAACAATATCCAATAAAAGAAGATGCAAATCACTTAGACTACGAAATAAAAATAAAATTGTCAAAAGATTGTAATTAGGTTAGCTAATAAAGTCTAAAAAGCACATCATAATAAGTATTTTTCACAAAACCCTATTAGAGGAGAATTAGCTTATAGGTTTTTCTCGTTAAATTTTACTTTTTATTTTTCCAATTAGATTTTCCTCTTTTTTTAGCCCGATTCCTTTGGTTTTGGCGTTTACCTTGCATAGAAGCAGGTTTACCTTGAAACTTATCTTTAGGTTCAAAATCATCAATAATTTCAAAAGGTAAATTTTCTCCTAATAATTTCTCTATTTCTCCTAGATATGGGGTTTCATCAGCACAAACTAAAGATAACGCTTCTCCACTGGCGCCAGCTCTACCAGTTCTTCCAATTCTGTGTACATAGTCTTCTGCAATATTAGGTAACTCAAAATTTATAACGTGAGGAAGTAAAGGAATATCTAAACCACGAGCAGCAATGTCGGTAGCTACTAATACTCTAACTTTGTTTTCTTTAAATCCAGCTAGAGCTCTAGTCCTTGCACCTTGACTTTTATTGCCGTGAATGGCAGCTGCTGTTATCTTAGCTTTATTTAATTTTTGAGTTAATTTATTTGCACCGTGTTTCGTTCTAGTAAAAATAAGCACTTGTTTCCAACCTCCCTCTTTTATAAGTTTAATAGCTAATTCTCCTTTACGCCCTTGGTCAACTTTAATCACCTTTTGATTTACTTTTTCTGCGGTAGAATTTTCAGGAGTAGCTTCTACTAAAATAGGGTTTTGTAAAAAACTGTTGGCTAATTTTTTGATTTCTTTTGAAAACGTTGCAGAAAACAATAAACTTTGTTTTTTATTTGGCATCATAGATAGAAGTTTTTTTATATCTCTTAAAAACCCCATGTCTAGCATTCTGTCTGCTTCATCTAAAACTAATATTTCAATATTTTTTAAAGAAATAAAACCTTGACTAATCAAATCTAATAATCGCCCGGGTGTAGCAACTAAAATATCAATACCTTGTTGTAAAGTTCTTACTTGTGCTTTTTGTTTAACACCTCCAAAAATTACCGTCGATTTGATATTTACATATTCACTGTATTCAACCACATTTTCGTAAACTTGGGCTGCCAATTCTCTAGTTGGTGTTAAAACTATACCTCTAATTGGTCTGTTGTGTTTTATAGGTAATGAGGTTAATATTTGTAACATTGGTAAAGTAAAACCAGCTGTTTTACCTGTTCCTGTTTGTGCTGATGCTAATACATCTCTACCTTCTAATACTAAAGGAATTGCTTTTTCTTGAATTGGTGATGGAATGGTATAACCTTTATTTTCTACGGCTTTAACAAGCTCTGTTTTTAATCCTAATGATTCAAATGTCATAAATGTTTTTTATAATAATACGTTTTAGTTTTGTGTATTACCTTAAATCTGCAAGCATCTCCCACTACAAAGCTACGTTACACCAATATTGACATACATTTTGACTTTTCATTATGCACATAGTTGTGGATTTAAGGTGTTTTCAATATTTTATAAAGATACATCTAATAATTGGTATAGTATCAAATATATTGACTATTGTGATTTTTTTTAAAAAGGATAACAAAATTTAAATGTATTACCCTCCTAAAAGTTTAGATATGATTGTAAATAATGAGTATAATAAATTCGTATTTATATTTTATTTGGACGTGAATGTAGGTGAATTTATAACAATTTGAAAAAATAAACGTTCACGTATGACATTATAATTTATAAAATGAAGAATATTCTTACTTTTTTGTTTTTATCTGTTGTACTACTTTATGGTTGTAGTGATGCTGAAAAACAAAATATTGAAATCATTTCAATGGAAGATTTTATAGGTGAATCCACTCAACAATTGGACGAGCAAACTGACACCATAATTGACACTTTAATCGATATTTCTATACAAGTTCAGCAGTTAATCACGTCCCTTAGAACATCCTATGATACTTCAAAAATAAACACCTCACATTTATTTGATAGATATGGCTATAATTCTTCATATAAAATTCAGTTTATTGGTAAAGAAAAAGTGTCGTATGGTAAAACATTAATGGTTGCTCCTAAGGCAGATTTATTTATCTACCATTTCTCTGATTCCATCAAATTAAATAATGCTTTTTATAATTGGTTAGATTGCTTTGGTAGTAATTGCCAAGAGGTAAAATTGCATCAAAATATTGACTATATTAAAACGCCTCCATCGTTTACGTTAGTTTATGATACAACCCTTGTTACCGTAAAATATCAATGTGAACACACTAAAAATGATTGGTCATCATTTCAAGATTCTATTATTAAAAAATATGGCAATAATTACCGATACCGAATAGATGTTGATTGTGGGGGACCATTAATTTGGAAATAGTTAAACACCAAAATATTTGCGGATAAACCACTCCGAAAACAATAGTAAAACAATGATAAAAAACAACCATTTATAATCAATTAAATCGTCAAAAGATTTTTCGTTGTAGGTTACGGTTACAATGTCCTCTCTATTTAAAATGTTACGGCTTAAATCATCTAATTGATTAGGGAAATAAAAAACACCATTAGTATTTTCAGATAAATTTCTTAATAATCTGTGATTAGCAGTATTATTTAACCATTCAAGTTTAATCTCTTTAACTAAAAATGTACCTTTAGCAGAGTAACGTTTGTTTGCTAAAGTAGTTTCTGATTGCCAAGTGTAAATGCCTTGTGGTAGTTTACCAAGTTCTAATTTGTAAGCATTTGAGGTTTTAAAAAAATGATATTCAAAAGTCTTATCATTGCTATTTGTCAATTTAAAAGAAACCTCAGGAGTATTAATTAAATCATAAGAAGCATTATATAATTCAGCTAATACAGTTATATTTTCACTCTCAGTATATTCATTTTTTATGTTTATTTTAAATGGTGATTTATTCTCTTTAACAGCTAAATAAGTTATTATTTTACTCACAAAAAGTTCAAAATTAGCCGTAGAATTATTATAAGATTGGTCAAAAAGACGCCATCTCCAAATCCCTTCTCCCATTATAACGCCATATTTTGTATTATTCTTTTGACTAAAATAAATTAAAGGTTTGTCTAATGATATGTTTCCAATTTTTTGATACGCAAGAACATCTAACGATTTGGAAAAGTTAAAATCACCAAACGGAGTACTTAAAGGTGGGGACTTAACAAGTAATTGCGTTAATTCAGGGGGGTAAATAATAGAATTAAATTTTCCATTCGGAACAAAACTAACATCTTCAAACTTGTCACCATTAGCAGTTACACCAATATTTAATTGATTGATATCGGTTAAATTACTATTAGGTCCAATAATAAACCATACTGGCTTTTTAGCCTCTTTTAAAAGAGAATGTAACGTATTATTTTCATTTTTATAATTGTGACAAATAATTAAATCATAAGATTTTATATCTTTAAAATCTTTAATTTTTATCAAGTCAATTTCGTAATTTTTATTGTTGCTAACCACATAGTTAATAGCACCTAAATCTGGATGAATACCCGAATAAACTAAAGCAATTTTTTGTCTGCCATCAATAATATCAATGTAAAAGTTTGACGTATTGTTTATCAAGGTAAATTCATCTTTTAGTTCAGATACTTTAACAGAGTATTTTCTAAAACCTACTTTATTAGCAGACAAATTAAAGTTGACAGTATGCTGTTCTTTGTCGCCTTTAAATTCAATAGTTTTTGTGGCAATTTTTATGTCTCCATCAAACACAGTCACGTTTACTTTTTGTTGAGCATACTTATTTTGAGCAATTCTAACTTCAACAGGAAACGTGTTACCTAAAAATGCAATGTCATTATTGTAAACCTCAATTATTTTAACATCTTTAAGCTCAGTTGTGTCTCCTAATCCAATAGTATATACTGGCACATAACTCTTACGATTTACACTATATAACGGATTAGTACCAATATTAAATATACCATCTGTAGATAAAATAATAGCGCCAATGTTTCGGTTGGTATATTGGTCGTAAATTTGATTTAACACTTGTGAAATGTCAGTTAATTCACCGTCGTAATTAGCTCTAATCCCATTGATAACACTACTGTTAAAGGTATATGGAATTACTTCATATTTATCCTTCAATCGGTCAATTAAAGATTGAAGTTGCTTAGGATAATCTTTTATATAATAAGTTGAATCCTTAGTGTGAATTATTGACTGAGAATTATCATGGGCAACAAAAATGAGTGGTTTTTCATTCTTTTTGACTAATTTTTCAATAATAATACCCATTAATAATAAACAAATCAAAAATACACTTGTAAATCTAAATAAATAAAGAAAAGTGTGTGTTTTTTTAGAAATATCAATTAGTCTGTTGTTTTTAATATATAGTACACTTGCATAAGCTAAAGCAATAAGTAAAGCTATTAATATCCATGCAGGGTGATATGAGAAAATAAATTTCAAGATAAAAATTTTGCTAAAAGTATAAAAATCTTTCGGCATAGTCTTATTCTTTTTTTAATAAATTTTAATATTAAACGTCATTATATAATTTAACTTTGTATTTTTATCCACATGAATTTCTTTAAACTCTTATTATTGGGATATAAGAATTATTTTAAAGGAGCAAAATTCCTCTTTAAGCATCATTTGTATTGGTTTTTTAGTTTTCCTATTTTTTTATTTGGTGGAGTTTATTTAACAGGTACCTATTTTAAAAAATTAGAATTTCAAATTAATAAAAGCTTACAACAAACAGCACATGAGATAGATTCAATAAATGAACTTATTTGGACTGTTTTAAAAATGATGTTTTATGATGGGTTATACATTATTTTTACTCAGTTTACTCTTTATATAGTTGTGGTTTTGTTATCGCCAGTTTTAGCAATGTTGTCTGAAAAAATTGAGGAAATAATTAGTGGTAAAAAATATACTTATAGTTTTAAAATGTTGCTAAATGATATTAAAAGGGGGGGGGTTATAGCGTTTAGAAATTTAGTTTGGTATTATGTGTTTGTAGGTTTGTTTTTAGGAGTTGCCACCTTATTTGGTATATCCACAAAAAATAGTTTTATAATGTTTGCTATTCCTTTTGTTGTAGGTTTTTATTATTATGGCTTTAGTTTTATGGATTATGTTAATGAAAGAAGAAGAATGAATATTCAACAATCTATTTATTACGTGTCTCAACATAAAGGTTTGGCTATTTCTATAGGGAGTGTCTATTCAATATTTTTCTTATTTTATTTTTATTTTTATAACCATTATAATGAATTAACAACTGATTTTCAGTCGCGTGTATTCTGGAGCATTGTTATAGTGATATTATTAATTTTAGCTGCATTAACCCCAATTTTATCTATTACAGTTGCTACCTTGTCAATGAATGAATTAGATAAGATTGAAAAAAAAAGTTAAAACTATTTAACTATTCTTTACAAATAAATATTTATATTTGATATATTTGAGTTTGTTAAAATTTAAAACATTTAATTATGAAAATTAGTCTATTAGCTTTTTTTGTTGTATTCTTATCATTAAATACTTATGCATCTGTGATTTACCCTCCAGACTCTACTAATACTTTGGTTGAAAGAGGACAAGCAAAATATTTAATTTCAGAAGGTAAAAAACAATTTAATTTAGGCATGTACAGATCTGCTTTAGTAAAATTTAGAGAAGCGCTTGTAAAGGACAAAAACAATCCTGAGGCTACAATGTGGGTAGGAGAGTGTCATACTGCTTTAGGTAATTATGATAGAGGACTAAAATATGCGTTAAAAGCATACAAATTGGATTCATTGGTTCATAAAGAAATAAACTATCTATTAGGGTTTAATTATCATAAATTAGGTGAGTTAGATAAAGCTATTGAAAATTATAATAAGGCAAAATCAATCATAAGTGAAGCAAGAGCAAAAGATTTAAGAATACCATTACGAATTGAAGAATGTAAAACAGCCAAAGAGATGATGAATCATCCCATAAAAATAAATATAAAAGCTCTAGGCGTTAATGTAAATACAAAAAATGATGAATACTCTGCAGTTTTGAGTAACTCTGGTAAAGTCTTATATTTTACGTCAAGAAGAGCAGATAATAAAGGCGGTGGTATTAGTTCAGGAGATAAAAAATTCTTTTCAGACATTTACGTTTCTGTGTGGAACAGTGAAAAGGAAGAATGGGGGGAAGCGACTAATTTAGATGATGTGATAAAAAAAATAAATACAGTTGGGTTTGATGCTGTTTCGGCAATTTCGTCAGATGGAGAATATATTTATATATCAATTAATACTGACGGTTTAAATAAACCAAAGCCAAAAACAAGAAGTACTGATATATTTTATTCTAAGTGGTCACCAAAGGGGGCATGGGGTACACCAAAACCTCTGCAAAAGAAAACCATAAACACAATGTTTTTTGAAGCTGGAGCTAGCTTTACAGCAGATGGAAATACTATGTATTTTGTAAGTGAAAGATTAGGAGGGGAAGGAATGTCTGATATTTGGAAATCAACCAAAATAGGTAAAAAAACTTGGAGTAAGCCTGTTAATTTAGGAAGTACGATTAATACACCTTCTAATGAAACCACTGTATATGTAACGCCAGATGAAAAATACCTTTTCTTTAGTTCTCAAGGACACTCAGGCATGGGTGGATATGATGTGTATTATTGTGTAAAAGATAATTTAGGAAATTGGTCAAAACCCGTAAATATGGGATATCCTATAAATACTGTAGGAGAAGAAACACATTTTCAGTATTACCCAAAATATAAAAAAGCATATTACAGTAAAATATCTAAAGCAGGAGATGGTAATGGAGGCGTTGGCGGTAGAGACATCTTTGAAGTGGATATGTCTGATTATAAATTTGTGATTAAAGAATAATTTTGAAAAATGTTTTTATAACATATAGTCTATTATTGATAGGATTAATAAGTTTTTCTACATCTTATAGTCAGTTTGATACATTAAGTAATGTGTTTAAACCAAGAATAGGCATAGGGAGTGGTCCAATGACTTATTATGGAGAGGTGCAAAATTATCAAATAGGGAAATCACCATTGGTAAATAGAATGGGAGGCTCAATATTTGTAAATGCTCCTCTGTCAAAATATTTTAATTTAGAGTTTATAGCATTGTATGGAAAAGTAACTGTAAATGAAAGAACATTAGCAAGAAATCTTAATTTTGAGTCAAGAATTAGAGCAAATTCTCTAATGTTATACTATAATTTTTACCCAATATTATCAGGATTAAACAAAACGTTTACCCCTTTAATAGGTGTTGGTTTTTCCTCTATTGAATTTTTATCCAAATCAGATTTGTATGATGCTAACGGAATGATGTATTATTATTGGTCAGATGGTTCTATAATGAGTACACCTGAAAATGACCCAAGTGCCAGCAATGCAATTCCTCTCAAAAGAGATTATACATACGAAACAGATTTAAGAGAGCAAAATATTGATGGATTAGGAAAATATAGAGAACAATCATTTGCAGTTCCATTTACATTAGGAGGAGAATGGCACATAGCAAAACGTTTTGATTTTAGAGTTTCAACTACGTTATATTTTACATTTACAGATTTAATTGATAATATTTCTCCTGCAGGTACTGGGGTTAGAAAAGGAGATGATAGAAACGATTATTTTATGTTTACTTCTGTTTCGTTGAGTTATGATTTAGAGTTTGGTAAATTTAAAAATAATCAAAGTGATGATGTAGATGATGAAATGTGGTTGGCTGAATTTGATCAAACAGACACAGACCAAGATGGTGTGCCAGATTACAAAGATAAATGTGTGAGAACACCAATTGAAGCTTTAGTAGATGAAGATGGTTGTCCTCTAGATTCTGATGGAGATGGAGTGGCAGATTATTATGATGAAGAATTAGATACACCTGAAGGGAATTTTGTAAACGAATATGGCGTAACTATAACAGAAGAAGAGTGGTTAAAACAAATGGCTTTATTTAATGATACAACAGGATTATTGCACGATTTTAAAGAAGAGTTTACTAGAATAAATTGGAGAGATAAATATGGTAATACAAAAGAAAGAGTAGAAGATCATATTCCTAAAAATTATGTAATTATTATAGGAAAAGAACATAAATTGGTGACTTCTAATCAGCTATCAAAATATTTAGGTTGGAATGATTTTAAAACTATTGTAAAAGGAGATACAGTTTACTATATCTTGGGTGAATATGAAAAAATAGAAGATGCCGTTTCTGCAAAAACTGGTTTAGAGAATGAAGGTGTAGAGGTTCAAATTATAGGACGCTCAACTCACGATAATACCAATTACATACCTGTTGATAGTGCTGTAGTCGCAAAGATTGAAAAATTAAACATCCAAAATGGTAAAGAACAACCAGATTTTAGTAAAGAAACAGAAGTCTATAGAGTTCAAGTAGGAGCGTTTAAAAGAAAAATCAACACTGAAGAATTGTTTCCTGATATAGATATTTTAGCTGTTCAGGGTAAAGATGGAATTACAAGGTATTATACAGGGAATCTTGATACTTATGAATCAGCAGAAAATGAAAGAAAAAGACTGGCATCTAAAGGCTATAAAACAGCTTTTGTAACTGTATATAAAAACCATGAGCGAATTACATTAAAAGAAGCAGGAGTTAATCTGCCTTCAAATTATTCTGAAGAAAAAGATTTAGAAACATTTGAAAATAATACCAATGAGATTAATAATGAGCAAAATTCTGAGGGAGGGAGTAACGAAAATACTGATGTAAATAACAATTCTGCTAATAAAATTGATATGAATGATGTTAAATATAGAGTAATGTTAGGCAGATTTAATGGAGAGGTCCCAGTTGAAATTATTGATATTTATATACGATTAGGTGGGGTAAAACCTGTCAAAAATTCTGATGGGTCAACAACTTACTACTCTAAAGTAGTTTTCACTAGGGCAGAAGCAGAAGGGCTTATTAAGGATTATAGTGAATATGGCTTGGAAAATATGTCAATAATATACCAGTATAAAGATAAATATTACTCACCTAAAGAATTTAAGGTATTACAAGGTGAATAAGAAGTAGAGTGTGTATCTAAAAAATAACATCTATATTGCTATATACTTATACATTAAGAGTTAAGAGTATTTAGTTAAAATTTACAATCATACCTAAAGCAATATAAATATAAATTTACAAATATTCTGTTGTAGATCAGATCATCTTATAGCATAGCGGTGTTTTGTTACTTACCTCAATCTTTATGAACCACGTAAAGTAGTTCAGTTTTTGGAATACGATAACGCTCAAATTTTTCAGCAGGAAGCTCTTTACTAAAATCAACAATCTCTACCCTAAAACCTGCTTCTTCAAGACGTTTGGGGTAATTTAAGCCATAAAGTCTAACGTGGTCATATTGCCAAAAGTGTTTTTCTCTCTCTTTAGGGTCAGTTATACTCCAATCTTCATACGTTTCTGTTCTGCTAATATCAATAGGAACTTGCATAATGCCCCAGCCACCAGGCTTTAAAATTCTGTACAATTCTTTCATACATTGCAAATCATCCTTTACATGTTCCATAACATGGTTGCAAAATATAACATCATATTGATTGTCTTCCAATGGAATTTTATGTAAATCAAAATGTAAATCAGCAATGGGAGAAACTAAATCACCAGTTGTATAATCAAGATTATTTTGTTTTTTAAATAATGGATAAAAACATTGCTCAGGAGCAATATGCATTACCTTTAAATTTTGTTTAGTAAAAAAATCGGACTTATTTTTTAAATACAACCACATTACCCTATGACGTTCTAAGGTTAAATCATAAGGGCATAAAACATTCTCTCTGTGTGCCACATCAGACCCGTAAGATAAAAATTTACGAAACGACTTTTCACAAACAGGACATTCTACCTTATTGCCTTTATAAAACCAAGGAGCAAAAAACTTAAAAATGTAGCTTAACCTTATTAATAAAGGTCTAGGAAGGTGGTTAAGTAGATATTTATATAATTTTTTCATTAAATCAAATTAAATTCGCTAAGATAAACAAAATCTAATACTTAATTCATAAGGATTAAATACTTTTACACTTTTAGCATTAACCAACTTAACACTGTTAGTAAGTCTTTAGAATGTTATTATTTACAGGACTAAAAAAAAGTAGTTTTACAAAAAAACATTTATGCATGTTCATTTTATTGCAATAGGAGGTAGTGCAATGCACAATTTAGCCATAGCTTTAAAACGTAAAGGGTATAAGGTTACAGGTTCAGATGATGAAATTTTTGAGCCCTCAAAAAGCAGACTGTTAAAAGAAGATATTTTACCCGAAAAAATGGGGTGGAATGAGGCTAATATTAATAAAAATATTGATGCCATTATTTTAGGAATGCATGCAAGAAAAAACAATCCTGAATTATTAAAAGCACAAAGATTAGGATTAAAAATTTACTCTTATCCTGAATTTATTTACAATCAATCAAAAGACAAAATAAGAATTGTTATAGGAGGTAGCCACGGTAAAACTTCAATCACATCAATGATTTTACACGTTATGGCTGAGTTAAAAATAAAAACTGATTTTTTAGTAGGTGCACTACTCGATGGTTTTGATTGTATGGTTCAACTATCAGATGCAAAATATATAGTCATAGAAGGAGATGAATATTTATCCTCTCCAATAGATTTAAAACCAAAGTTTCATTGGTACGCTCCACATATTGCCTTAATAAGTGGTATTGCTTGGGACCATATAAACGTATTTCCAACCTTTGAAAATTATGTAGAACAGTTTAAAATTTTTACAGATAAGATTGAGCAAAACGGTAAACTAATATTTTTTTCTTGTGATAAAGAATTAACAAAAATTGCTGAAAACGCAAGAATTGATATTCAAGGTATTTTATACGATACACCATCATATATGATAAAAGAAGGTATTACATATCTTATTGATGGAACAAAAAAGTACCCATTACAAGTTTTTGGTAAACATAATTTGCAAAATATATTAGGTGCTAAATTGGTGTTAAATCAAATTGGTGTTAAAGATGATGATTTTTATTTCGCTATAAGCAAATTTAAGGGTGCATCTAAAAGACTTGAAACTATTGCTCAAAATAAAAATACTTTAATTTTTAAAGATTTTGCTCACTCACCATCTAAACTAAAAGCAACTGTTCAAGCCGTTAAAGAGCAATACCCTAATAGAAAACTTATTGCTTGTATGGAGCTACACACATTTTCGTCTCTAAAAAAAGAGTTTTTACCCCAGTATAAAAATTGTATGCAAAATGCAGATAAAGCTTATGTTTATTTTAACCCAAAAGTAGTTGAACATAAAAAGTTAGAGCCTATTACCCCCAAAATGATAAAAGAGGCTTTTGCTACAGATAATGTTGAGGTATATACAGATTCCGAACAATTAATGAAAACTTTAACAAATGAAAATCTTGTAAATACAAATTTATTATTGATGAGTTCGGGGAATTTTAATGGCGTAGATTTGAATACATTTGCTGATAATTTATTAAAATAGATGAAAATAATTAGAAAATTACTTGTAAAAATAGTTGGGATTAAAACCTATTTAACTTGGGTAAGTAAAATTTATATAACACTTATAAAATTAGGGTTTTCTAAAAAGAAATACAGTGAATTATATTTCATACAAACACTTGTTAAATCAGGTGATACTGTACTCGATATAGGGGCGAACTTAGGATATTATTCATATTTTTTTGCTAAAAAAATTGGAAAGCAAGGACAATTATTAGCTATAGAGCCTATACCATTATTTGCCAAAATATGGAAAAAAAATCTGAAAAAATATAGTAACTACAATTTAAAACTCTTCAACTGTGCATTAGGAAGTGAATCAAAAAATAAAGTAAAAATGTCAATTCCTATTGTTGATGGAGTAGTAAGGCATGGTTTAACAAAGGTAGAAGGTCAAGGTGATGAAAATTGGGAGAGTTTAATTGATTATGAGGTGCCAATGCAGGTGGGAGATGAGTTAATCGAAAAAGAAAACTTAACAGCGTTAAATTATATTAAATGTGATGTCGAAGGCTATGAACACTACGTAATCCCATCATTAAAGCAAACCATTTTAAAATTTAAGCCCCTAATTCAAATTGAACTTAATGGCAAAGAGAACAGACAAACAGTAGCAGACTTTTTATTCGATTTGAAGTATGAAGTCTATATTTTAGAAAAGAACAAACTAAATAAAATAACCCCAAATCAAATACACAACTATAACCAAGATTTTTATTTCATTCCCCAAAAAAAGTAAACCTCTCCACTAACTCACTTTCAACTAAAAACTAAACCTCCCCTTCCGCTAGTAAATCATCATCATCTATATCCTTACTCATTTTTTGACCAAAAGCAGTACCAGCAATAATTTGTTGTTGAAAATCTGCCATAGCACCTGGCGAATGAGGCATTAACATAGTTGTGTTTTTACCATTAGCGCCAATATTATTAAGCGTATCAAAGTATTGAGTTAATAATACAAATTGCATTACCTCCTCATGAGTAATTGATTTTAATGACTTTTGAAAATCTTCAACAGACTCTTTAAACCCTCTAACAATTTCCAAACGTTGTTGCGCAATACCTTCTCCACTTAGTCTTTTTGATTCAGCATCAGCCTCAGCTGCTTTTACCACTCTAATCTTTGCACCTTCAGCTTCTTCCATAGCCGCCTCTTTATCTCTTTTGGCAGCATTAATTCTATTCATTGATTCTTTTACATGCGCATCAGGGTCAATATCCGTTATCAATGCTTTTATAATTGAATAACCATAATCGTCCATAGAATCAGATAAATTTTGCCTAACAGCAATAGCAATGTCTTCTTTTTTGGCAAAAACATCATCTAATTCCATCTTAGGAACTTCAGATCTAACATCATCAAAAATATATGATGCTATTTGATTCCTAGCGTTATCCAAAGCGTAAAAAGCTTCCCATAACTTGTCATTCATAACTTGGTATTGAACAGAAACTCTTAAATGAACAAATACATCATCTTGCGTTTTGGTTTCTACATCAACATCTAACTGTTGAACACGCATGTTTAAAACGCCCGCTTTGGTATCAATATAAGGAATAATAAAGCTCAAACCAGGGCGCATCACTTTTTTAAATTTACCCAAGCGTTGTACAACAACATAACTCTTTTCTTTAACTAAAACAACCGATTTTATTATTAAAAATAAGACGAACAAACCGCCTATAATTATTGGTAATGATTCTTGTATATACATTTTATTTTATTTTTAACAAATATAGCTTTTATTTTTATAAAAACAATAACATTCTATGGAATAATTTAAAAAATGAATCTAAATATAAACTTAAATCCTCAAGTATGTTTGCAGTAGAAGATATTTTACGGATTTAAGGTATAAAACAAATAAAAATGGAAAAATTAAAAATAACCTATCAAACCTATCAATGTCATGAAAATTGGAATAATTTTACACCAACACAACAAGGAGCTTTTTGTAAAAAATGTCAAATAGATGTCAAAGACTTTTCAAATTTATCAAACAGTGAAATTAAAAGATTTTTAGAGTTGAATAAATCTAAACATTTATGTGGTAAATTTGGAGCATCACAAATTATAAATCTTAATAATGATACTGAATTGTGGCATACAACAACACCAAAAATAATACAAACTAAATTTGTGTTTTCTATACTAATAGCTTTTGGATTAACATTGTTTTCTTGCACAACTAAGCATCAAAAACACCAAATAGAAAAGTTAGCTAAGCAAGCATATTAAATCAAAATTAATTACAAATCCAAATAGCTCAATAAAAGAAGAGATTGTAAAAGATTTTATTAAAACAGAACAACCAAAACAAAGCAAGAAAGCTTAAAACTTATTAAGTTTGATTAATAAATTATACGCTTGTGTTATTTTAAGGTATATATATTTTTTGTATCTTTTTAGATAAAATCAACGTAATTAGCTAAGCAAATAATTACCTTTGTATAGTGATATTTAAACTACCCTCTCAAAATACACCAAGATGGCTCATATTTACTATGGACATAGTTATTGCTTTCGTAGCTTTAGTCTTTGCGTATTTAGTAAGATTTGATGCCAAAGAAATCCCCTTCGACCAAGAATTGGAAATTTTTAAAAAAGGACTACCTGTTTTTTTATTGGTAAGAGGAGGTGTCTTCTATGTTTTCGGTATTTTTAAAGGTATTATCAGACACACAAGCTTTGAAGATATGAAACGTGTTTTTTTGTCTGTAACCTTTGGAACACTTATTTTATTCTTTATCTCCTTTACCAAGCACTTTTACTTTGAAACTTCATTTTTATTTCCAACTACAGTTATTTTTGCCGAATATTTTATTTGTATCTTTTTATTGATAGTTGTTAGAATTGCCGTAAAATTAATTTATGTTGAAGGCTTAAAAGACAACAAAAAAATGATTCCTACAGTCATTTATGGTGCAGGCATTTATGGTTTAATTACAAAACATACCTTAGAAAAAGATACACGTTTAAATTCAAATGTAATTTGTTTCATTGATGATGATGAAAAAATGATTAAAAACAGGTTGGAGGGACTAAAAATTGGCCATACATCTTCCTTAGAGAAAATTATTAAAAAACGTGGAATTAAAAGACTAATTGTAGCCATTAAAAGACCTAATAATATAAATAAAAGAAAAGTAATTGATATTTGTTTAGCTAACAATGTTGAAGTTTTAAACGTACCTGATCCACGGCAATGGATAGATGGTACTTTTTCATCTAAACAGATTAAACCCATTAAAATTGAACATCTTTTAGGACGCGAACCAATTAAATTAGACAAAGATTTATTAGATGATGAATTTAGAAATAAAACTATCCTTGTAACTGGAGCTGCAGGAAGTATTGGTAGCGAAATTGTAAGGCAATTGACACATTACCAGCCCAAAAAAGTAATTATGCTCGATCAAGGCGAATCTCCATTATATGATTTACAAATGGAGTTAAAAGAAAACAATAAAATTCACCTAACGGAAACAGTAATAGGGGACATAAGAAATCATAAAAGATTAGAAAATGTTTTTAAAACTTTCAAGCCTCAAATAGTTTTTCATGCAGCGGCATATAAACATGTGCCTTTAATGGAAGATAATCCGTCTGAAGCAATTTTAACCAATGTGCAAGGAACAAAAAATCTGGTAGATTTAGCTCATAAATATAAAGTTGAAAAGTTTGTCCAAGTATCTACGGATAAAGCTGTCAATCCCACAAATGTAATGGGGTGCTCTAAACGAATAGCTGAAATTTATGCACAATCTATGAATGAAAAATCTACCACAAAGTATATAACCACTAGGTTTGGAAATGTGTTAGGGAGTAATGGGTCTGTTATCCCTCTATTTAAAAGACAAATAGAAGCAGGTGGTCCAGTAACAGTAACGGATAAAAAAATTACACGCTTTTTTATGACAATTCCTGAAGCTTGTCAATTGGTTTTAGAGGCCGGTTTAATGGGTGAGGGAGGTGAAATATTTGTATTTGACATGGGTGAAAGTGTCAAAATTTATGATTTGGCACTTAAAATGATTAAACTATCAGGGCTTGAAGTTGATAAGGATATTAAAATAAAAATAACAGGGTTAAGACCTGGTGAAAAATTATATGAGGAATTATTGGCTAATGAAGAAAACACAATGCCTACACATCATCCCCAAATATTAAAAGCGAAAGTGAGAACTTACAATTTTGAAAATATTGAAAAAGAAATTAATGAGTTAACCAATATGTTTGGCAAGCAAATTAATGACAATATTGTAATTAAAATGAAGCAAATAGTTCCAGAGTTTATTTCAAATAATTCAACTTATTCTAAATTTGACAAAAATGATAACAACACCAATACAAATTAGATTTTCTGACTGCGATATGTTACAGCATGTTAACAATGCTGTTTATTTACAATACTTTGAAATCTCCAGAATAAATTTTTTTAAATCTGAAATACCCACTTGGGATTGGAAAAAAAAAGGGATTATTCTCTTGAAAAACACTGTTGAATATAAATTACCATTACTGCTGACTGATGAATGTAGAATTGAAGTAAATTGTATTCATATTGGGAGTAAAAGTTTTACCCTAAACTATAATTTAAAGGTTGATGACAATATTAAATGTTATGGAGAATCCGTTCTGGTATGTTATGATTTTATAGAAAATAAAACTATACCTATTCCTGATGATTTAAACTCAGTACTAAAAAAACATTTGATTACTAAATAGTGATTGATATTGTAAATATATCAGTACTTGTTGTTTTTGGGATATGTATGGCATTTATTTTTAGCTATAGCCTTATACAGTTAAATTTAATAATTAATTACCTTAAAAGTAAAAAGCAACCTAAAAAAGAGGAGACTAAGTTAAACGATTTACCTCTGGTTACAGTTCAATTACCCATTTATAATGAATTATATGTGGTTGAACGTTTAATAGATAAAATTTGTGAATTTGATTACCCCAAAGATAAATTAGAAATTCAAATCCTAGATGATTCTGATGATGAAACCGTTGATATTATCAAACAAAAAGTTAAGTTTTATAAAAATTTAGACTTTGATATTAATCATATCCGGAGAACAGACAGAAAAGGGTATAAAGCAGGCGCATTAAAATATGGAACATCATTGTGCAAAGGTGAGTTTATAGCTATTTTTGACGCCGACTTTTTGCCTCAATCTGACTTTTTATTTAAAACTTTACCATACTTCAATCTAAAACATGTTGGTGTGGTTCAAACCCGTTGGGGATTTATCAATTCTAATTATTCAACATTAACAGCTTTACAAAGCTTTGCTTTAGATGCTCACTTTACTATTGAGCAGGTTGGAAGAAATTATTCTAATCATTTTATAAATTTTAATGGTACTGCAGGGGTATGGCGAAAAGCATGTATAGAAGACGCTGGAGGGTGGGAGGCTGATACATTAACAGAAGATTTAGATTTAAGCTACCGGGCCCAATTAAAAGGGTGGAGGTTTATATATCTTGAAGACGTTGTCACACCTTCAGAGCTTCCCATTGAAATGAACGCCCTAAAACAACAACAATTTAGATGGACCAAAGGAGCTGCTGAATGTACAGTGAAAAATTTAGTTAGAGTGTTAAACTCTAAGGCTATTGATGGTGTAAAACCTAAAACATCAACCAAAATACACGCTATTTTTCATTTAATGAATAGTTCAATTTTTCCAATCATTTTTTTAATGTCACTATTAACTTTACCTTTGATATTAATTAAACCATTGTATCCTGAATATTATTATCTTATTCAAATTCCAGGTTTTTTTATGATAAGTTGGTTGATACTTGCTGTATTTTATTGGGTCTCTTACACTAAAAATAAAACAGGAAATTTTATTTCATTTTTAACTCATTTTATTGGGTTTTTATCTGTGTCTATGGGGTTATCATTGCATAATTCTTTAGCGGTGTTCGAAGGCTATATAGGTAAAAAAACACCTTTTATACGCACACCTAAATTTAATATTGAAACAACTAAAAATTGGGCACAAAATAAATATATTGTAAAAAAAATTAATCCTTTAACAATTTTTGAAGGTGGTATGTTAATTTATTTGATGTACACACTTTATGTCGCAATAACTTATAGAGATTTCGGAATGATACCTATGTTATTATTCTTAATTTTTGGATACAGTTACGTGTTTTTTAATTCAATTATCCACCTTAACAAAATCAAAAGAAAGGCATCTTTTTACAGTCTTAAAAAAATAGGTCAATAAATATTTAACAAACCATAATAAACGGTTTATACAGATGTGTTTTATACGCTTTTACTATTCTTCTTAGTCCTTAATTAACTTAACAGAATAAATAGTTGAATTGTTAATTAGATTCACAATGTATAGTCCATTTGAAAAATCGCTAATATCAATTGAGGTTTTATTTTTAACGTTTGAGTTAAAGTAAACTGTTTGTCCATTAATGTCTGTAATTTTAATAATTGCAGTATCTGTTTGTTTAATATCAATGGTTATTGAGTTAGAAGATGGATTAGGGTAAATACTTAAAAAATTACTGTCATTTATTTCAGTTATTCCTATATTATCTGTCGTAACTTGATACATAATTGAATCCTCTGAACATTGATTGATAACATGTAACCATACATCAAATGTGCTTATAGTGCTATATATATGTTGAGGTGTTAAATTGTTAGATTCTGTTTGACCATCACCAAAATCCCACCAAAGTGAGTCATAATTACTAACCGTTGCAACAAAATCTACCGTTGAATTAGTTTGATTAAAAGTAAAATCAGCATTGGCAGAATCTAATACAACAATAGGCGCGGTTAAGTTAATAATACAATAATTTGTGTTATAATCCCATATATCAATGGTGTCATTAAGAGAAATGGTATAATTTCCACCATTATCATACATATGGCAGGCAGAGGTTAAGCCTAAGTTAAAAGTATTATCTCCCCACACCCAATAAATAGATGATGTACTGTTTCCTGCATTGGCATTATACTGTAAATCAGAAAAAATAATTTGTTGTGAATAATTTACACATGCATCATTAATGTTTTCACAAATGGTATCACTTGTTAAAGTAAAACCATTATGTTGTTTGTATTTTACCAAGGGTGCAATTAAGTAATCATAATCATAACTAAAATCTACTAACATATCGTACCAACCATAAAAAGATGGATAAGATGGATTGTCATACAAAGCGTAACTTAATCCTTCTCCATTTCCCTCATTAGTATTAGGGTCATTGGCTAAAATAATTAACGAATCATCTGTAGGGGTAAATACGGTTACAATATAATCACTAGTAACTGTTATGGCTTGGTCAAAAAAAGATTTAACTGATAAGTTGGGTAAAGCAGTGGTAAAACTATTGTGTTTAACATAAACAGTATCTCTTGCTAATTCAGTTCCAACATAATTTACAGCATCATAATCATTCAGTGTAGTAATAACCATTAAAGAATCTACACTTGGATTATTTAAAATATAAGAATAAAACTCAACGCCACTTACCTCTATAGGCTGAAGCGCGTTAAAACGTTGAGCTCTCCCTTTATAATGACCAGCCTCTGATGCATTCCCTACCCTAAGGTATTCTTGTCTTATGATTGACGTTTTATGTATGCCAATGTAATTATTGAAATAAGCACCACAAGAATCTCCCTGAGCTTTAAAATTTGTTTGCCAATCTGGCGATTGATTTATAGTAGTATAAGGAACAGGTGCTTCCGTTTGCGAAAAAGAGAAGGAAGATATACAACATATTATTCCTAAAATAATAAGTGTTTTTTTCATAGTTTTTAATTATTTCTTTAAATAGACATTAAAAGTTTAAAATGGTTGTAATAATCATTTAATAATTGTTACGTTGCCAGATATGTTAATTTTTTCCCCAACTACGGTTTCCCCAACTAGGGTATAAACAAAAGTTTGCTCTGCTAATGGATTACCTTTAAAAGTCCCGTCCCAATAGTCTTTTTGATCAACTGATTCAAAAATCAATTTACCCCAACGGTCGTAAATTTTAATATTGTAATTAAATAGTCTAGGCCCTTTAATTTCCAAGTAATCATTTTGTCCGTCTCCATTTGGTGAAAAAATGTTAGGAACAAATACCTCTTGATACCCCGATATACTAACTAAAACTGTGTCTGAATTTTGACATTGATTAGCATCTATAATTGTAACAATATATGTAGTAGTTTCGGTTGGAACAACATACACATCAGAGCAATTATCTGTTATACATTCATTTGGCTCTGGCGACCATTGATAAGTGAGTGCACCATAACCAGTTGCAGATGACCATAATTCAACTTCTCCACCAATTCCTATTACAGTATCATTTCCTGCTATAACAGATGGTAAATCGAGTACAATTACTTTTACACTATCTGTAGCTATTCCACAAAGAGGATTGTTAGCAATGATAGTAAAGTAAGTTGTATTATTTGTACTTAACCAAGATGATTCTGTTGTATCACCATTTTCCCAAAGTAAACTAAAACCATTGTTTGAAGCAGTAACAAGAATAGAGTCATTTCTACATATATTGACAGAATCTGGTACATCTACTGTTGGTAAAATATTAACTGTAACATCAACAGATGAAATAGGGCTTGTACAGCCATTTAAAGTTTCTGTTGCAGAAATCGTCTGATTTCCTAATGAAATATCTGGAGTGAAAGTTGTAATATTATTAGCTAATGTTCCACTTGAATTAAACCAATCTATAGTTCCTCCCATTGTAGGAGTTGCAGTTAAATTACTAGGTGTATCACCTTCGCAGTATGTTAAATTACCAGTAATTAAAGGTGCTGTTGGTGTTGGGTTAGTGGTTACGCAAATTTCAGTATACGGCCCTGTGCAACCATTTGCTGTTTCAACCACGTAATAGCAAGTTGTACCTAAATTTAAGGTGGGTGTATATTGTAATAGTGTTGAAATGTTTGGTGGTGTTAGACTGGAGTTGTTGTACCAAGTAGCTGTTCCGTTTAAACTCATTTCTGCTGTAAGGGATGAAGGTGTATCATTCTCGCAATACGTTGTTTGTCCTGTAACTAAAGGCGCGGGAGGAATAGGGTTGACTGTGATTACAACATTATCTACCGGTCCAGCACAACCTAAAACGCCTTCAATTTCTTGTGCATAATAAATTGTTGTTCCTATAATTGATGGTGGGTTGTAAGTATTTCCAGTACCAACAAGATTAGTTAATCCTGCGTCATTGTACCAGTTTACAGTTCCACCATTTGATGAAGTTACTGTTAGAGGGGTTATCACATCTCCATCACACACCGATTGACTTGAAGCTATGGTAACTGTAGGAGGGATAATAACATTTACAGTTGCAGTACCAGATACAGTTCCTGAACAGCCATCTCCTGTCATTGAATTTAAAGTGTAATTACCATTTAAACCTGCTTGAAATGTAAAAGGTGTACTTGTAATACCAGTAAATGTTTGAGTTCCTCCACCCGGCTCATTGACAACAACATCATAAGGTGGAGTTCCAGTAAAGTTAATGGTTAAAGCATCAGTGTTTCCCTGACAAACTGTTATATTACCACTAATTGTTGCACTTGCAGGAGGTGAAGTGGTTATTGTTATGCTCTCGGGTATTGTACAACCAGTATTAGGGTCTGTTACCTGAACCGTAAAAGTGGTGGTGTTTGGAACTGTAGCCGTAGGCGATTCTATTGTTGAATTATCTAATAAACTGGCGTTGTCCCAACTGTAAGTATAATTAGGGAAAACAATGCCACAGTTAACTGTAAAAGTTGAGGTGGCGCCTTCGTAAAAAGTAGAGGCTCCAGCAGCAGCACTTGCAACAACATTGTTACTGGCATCAACCAGCTCATAAGCACATTCACCGGGGAATAACACAGGATCATTTCCCCCAGCACCATTCAATGGTCCGTGAACTACAACATCTACGGTTGAATTTTGGTTAAAACACAAATCATAGGTTTCAGTAATGTTGGTAGTTATTTGAGGATACATAGTGAACGTACCAATAGAAATACCATTTTCAAAAACTTCAACATAATTATCATACCAACCAGATTTCCACAGATTGGTTAATTTTAATGTGTAACAGCATGTATTACTTGAAAAAGGGGAAGCATTAGCATGTAAAATTGTAGAACTATTTGGACAAATAGTATTATCATCAGCAGTTACATTTAGATTAAATCCTATCCCTATCTCAAATGTTTGGGTTGAAGTACAACTATTGATATCTGTTATTGTTAAATCAACTTGATGATTACCACCTGTAGCAAATGTAAATGATGGATTTTGTAATGATGAACTACCTGCTCCATTATCAAAATCCCAGTTGTAACTAACAATGTTATAAAATGAAATTTCCGAACCAAAAAAGTCAACTGTAGGAGAGGTACAGCTAGCTGAGGTAACGGTATAAGTCATTGTAGGTTCTAAAGCCATACAAACTGTTTGATTAGGTGTTGCAGGTAAAACTCCTGTACTTCCTGTCCAACCCCAAGTTACTATAGGGTTACCGCCAAACTGATTAGTAATAATATCACCTACGTTTTGAGGTCCACCAAAAGAGCTAACACCATCTAACAAAACATCAAAGGTTTGCATTGAGGGGTTCCATATTATTTCTACTAAATGGTCATTGCAATCTTCTACGTTTGAATAAGAAGGATTAATGTTGTATAGTGTGCCAACACCTAGTAAATTATTGCTACTTAAATGGTCTAAACTTCCATTAGCTTGAATTGTAATGTGGTCCACCCCATTGTCACCAAATAAGTTCTCATTTGATGCTTGATTGTCTCTTGTGTCAAATTCTATAGCTATTGAATTGTTTATTCCCTCATAACCTATGCCAGCTCCACTGTTACCCAAAGTCCAAGGGCCTGTTTGAAGCACAAAAGCCATACCTTCTCCACCGTTGTTGTCGCAACCAAAATTTACCGTAAAGTAAAAATCAAAAGGGTTGTTTAAGTCTATAGTAGTGCCATTATGAATACCTCCTACTTGATTGGTGTTATTATTGGTTAGAGCGTAACAACCACAAGAAAGATTAGATGTAGTACCATCTAATACAATTTGTCCTTTTGAAATAAAAGGAACGACCAGAAATATTAATAATATTTTTTTTAGCATTATATAATCTTAAACGTATTTCAAATAAATAAGTTGGTTTTACGTTAAGTTTTTTTAAAATGTTTTAACTTTGGGTAAAATTACAAAATAAATTTGAAATGAAAATATATCATAACCCAAGATGTTCCAAAAGTAGAAATACCCTAAACATTATAACCGAAAAAGGTAAAAATGTTACTGTGGTTCAATACTTGAAAACACCACCGTCTAATGAAGAGTTAAGGGAACTACTTAAAAAATTAAACTTGCCTGCTAAAGATATTGTTAGAAAAGGAGAGCAAGAATATAAAGAATACTACAAAGGAAAAGAATTATCAGAAGAGGAATGGATTGATGCTATGGTAAAATATCCCAAGTTAATTGAAAGACCTATTGTAGTTAATGGTGATAAAGCTGTAATTGGACGACCACCAGAAAAGGTATTGGAGATATTATAAAATAAAAAAACTGTCTTAAATTTAAGACAGTTTTTTTATGTTTTATTTCGTTGTTAACTATTTAAAATTTGTACTTGCTTAAAGCTGGTAGTCTTTTGTTTTTATCGGATACCAATTTTTTAAGTCTTATTTTAAATATAATTTTCTATTATAAACATTGTTGTTAATGAATAAAGATACAAAATAAATACCTTCATTGGTCAAATTTTCAAGCGGAATACTCTCCGTATGTAACCCAAATCCTTTTTGACCTATATGGGTTGATTGAATCAATCTACCAGATAAATCTGAGACATTAACCTGAATTCTAGCTTTTGAATTTAAAGTATATTTAATATTGATTTCGTTTGCAGATTCATTAAAAAACATTTTTATTTTTTTGTTTTGTTTTTCATATTCGGTTATTCCATTTGTAATATCTGAGGTTATAATATGTTGACCTAAATATATAGTGTCTCCAGAATTACTACCACTATTGTCACTCTTATTAAAAGTATAATAAACTGTTAAGTCTCCCATATTTGTGCTTGGAGCAGTCCAAGTAAAAGTCCAAAATCCACTTTTAGAACTATGTCTTATATATTCTTTACCACTTTGAGAAGCAACTGAAGTGTTAGTTCCTGCGGTGAAACTTCCCGCCATATTATCATTAGCATCTAGCACAGTCATTTCAAAACCGTTATTAGCACTTCCCAACATACCAATTTCAAAATTATAGGTGGTACCTACAATATAGCTACTTGTAGCAAGAAAATCAACATTTCCAGCAGCAGATTGAGTATTGCCACTATGACATTGTGTACAATTTCCTTCTCCAGGAGCCCCTGTTAAACCTAAATTAGGGTTTGAAGAAAAATTAATAGCTTCAATACCATCTTTGTGGTATTTTTCAATTGTTGCATCAGAGTTTGATAA
>DQTE01000289.1 GCA_015662905.1 Crocinitomix sp.
ATAAAACCTATTTTATACATATTATTTTTTATCACAATTCCTTATTTTGCAAGGGCTTCTCATATTATGGGAGGAGAAATTACATGGACTTGTGCAGGTACTAATACGTATCAATTTCAGTTAGTTATTTACCGTGATTGTAATGGATTGGATGTTATTGCTACTGATTTGGATATTGAAGTTTGGGGACATCCCACAATAAATACTATCAATTGTCAACTTATTCAAACTATTGATTTATCTCCACCCTGTACACAAATTTTAGGAGGTCCTATTGAATTAAGTTGTGGAACAGGAGCAATGGGCGGAAATGGTGCAGGTGCAATACAAAAATTTATTTTTCAATCACCCCCTGTTGTATTAAGTGGTACACCGCCATCACAAGGGTGGTCTTTTACCTATGATGATTGGTCTAGGTCGTGGTCTTTAACCAATATCAGTTCACCAGCTACTTATGGTATTACTTTACATTCTACCATGTATGCTCATTCGGGGAGTGTGCCTGGTCAGTGTGAAGATTCATCTCCACAATTTGCACAAGACCCATATATGTTACTATGTGCGGGAACAAATTTTGAATTTAATTCTAATGTTTATGACCCTGACAATGATTCTTTAGTTTTTTCTTGGGGTATTCCTTATGACCATTTTACCACGGGTACCTTTACGCCCCCATCCAATCCAATTCCTGTTCCTTTTGTAGCAGGATTTTCTTATGACAATCCAACACCTGACGCCTCATTTGACCCAAGCAATATTCCTGCTACCATTAACCCAAACACGGGTACAATTTCTTTTACCTCACTTACGCTTGGGCAATTTGCTATGAAACAAAAAATTGAATCTTACAGAAACGGAGAACTAATAGCCGAAACCAATAGAGAATTTCAATTGGTTATTATTAATTGTTCTGGTTATAATAATACAGCCCCTACAATTACTCCACCTTTTGATGGAAATACGTCTTTTACGGCTGAATTTTTTGCAGGAGATGTTATTGACTTTGATATTTTGATTCAAGATAATGAACTGCTACAAGACGGCACACCCCAAACTGTTACGCTTGTGCCTAGTGGTAATGCTTTTGGCGCAAATTTTATTGACCCCACTAGTGGTTGTGGTACAACGCCTTGTGCAACTCTAGACCAATCACCCACAATTTCTGGTGTGCAAGGGTTATCAACTCATTTCCATTGGGAAACCTCTTGTAATCATTTGTTAGATGCTAATGGAGTCCAACAAAACGAACAAGAATATACGTTTGTTTTAAAAGCACAAGACGATTACTGCTCAGTACCAGGTTTAACCTATAAAACCATAGTTATTAAACTTAAAAACTCTGCGGCCTTGCCCCCAGCTGACCTTAATTGTGTTAACGTTCTTCCTAATGGTGATGTAGAATTAAATTGGACAAAATCTGACCCGAATGTAGGCACGTTTACAAGCTATGAACTTTACACATTACAAGATGGTTTAATTGGAACAATAACCAATATAAATACTGAGAGTTTTACACATATAGGTGCCAGTGCTAATTTAGGCTCAAAGGATTATTACATCCTTACAAAATATGGTTGCAATGGCAATAGCTTGGTAAGTTCCGACACACTATCGTCCATATTTTTAGATTTGAACGACTTAGGAGATGGTAGAATTAGTTTGACTTGGAACTTAACTCATTCTCCTATCAATGAAGGAGACAGTCCTACACAAAACATTATGAGAGAATATCCGGCTGGAGTTTGGTCTTTGCGCGGTCAAGTGCCCTATGGGGTTACCTTTTTGCAAGACACCATTGATGTATGTAATGCTTGGTTGAATTACCGCATAGAAATTCCTAATGATGCAGGTTGTATTTCTGGCTCAAATATAGACGGTGACCAATTACAAGACATCATTAACCCCTACATACCTGTGATAACAAATATATCGGTTGATACAGTTACAGATAATATGGTAATCAATTGGAATGTTAATGGTTCGCAAGATACCTACGGCTATATCATCTATCAATTAATTAATGGATTTTGGGAACCTATTGATACGGTTTACGGCAGATTTAATACCTCTTATCAAAATCCACTAACCAATTCGGCATTTCAAGCTGAAACTTATGGTGTTGCTGCTTTTGATTCTTGCTTAACTAATACAACCCCACCTAATTATCAAACTTCAGCATTAAGTGAGACCCATACGTCAATTTACTTATCCAATACCTTAGATATTTGTGATAGAACAATAACCCTTAATTGGTTAGGGTATGGTGGCAAGGATGTTATCTCATACGATATTATTGCCAAAGCAGGTAGCTCATCTTTTGATATTATTGCCAATGTAAGTTCTAATATATCTTCTTTTGAACATTCTAATTTGATTCAGGGAGAGAATTATTACTATTATGTAAGGGCTAATTTAGATAATGGTAGTACATCTTATTCTAATTTAGTGGTACAGAATGTAATCATACCCACACAACCCACTTTTTTCTATTTAACAACTGCAAGTCATACCTTAAATGGAAAAATTGGTATTGAATTATTAGCTGACCTTAATGCCGCCGTTAAAGAATTTGAAATTGAGAGAAAAGGAACTGAAGAGTCTAATTTTAATTTTATAGCCAGTATTACCAATATTTCTCCAATAGCTTCAAACTTATACTTTTATTCAGATGATGATATTGACAGTAAAATTGGGGCTTATAGTTATAGAATAAACTTTATTGACACTTGTGGTAATAAAACTTTAACGACTAATATTGCAACTACAATTTTTTTAACAGTTACTACACAAGATGTTGAAATGAAATCTACCTTACAATGGTCACCATATTTTGGGTTTGATGGCAATATTATTGAGTATAGAATTTACAGAGGGGTTAACGGTAATTTTAACAATACACCTATTGCTGTTTTACCTCCAAACATAAGAAGTTTTGTTGACGATTTGAGTGATTTTTATGACTCTGAGGGCGAATTTTGTTATAGAATAGAGGCCATTGAATCTGTAAATAGTTATGGTATTAACCGCACCTCTTTTTCAAATAAAGTTTGTGTAACCATTGAACCTATTGTATATATCCCTAATGCTTTTACCATTGATGGTTATAATCCCATTTTTTTACCCGTAGTGTCTTTATACGATTTTGAATCTTATAACTTAAACATTTATAACCGTTGGGGCGAATTAATTTTTAATACACAAGACAGGTATTTAGGTTGGAATGGTAAACATAATGACGGTTCACCTCAACAAGAAGGCGTGTATGTCTATTTACTTACATTTAAAGATGGTTTTGGAAAAGACTATCAATTTAAAGGCTCAGTAACTTTACTTTACGGTAGTAAAGAATAAAAAATAAAAAAACTAACACTCCCCTATCTTCTTTTTTAATTGATATAACACAAAAAATATTTTTCAACAGGCTCGGATAGTGCAGTAATATTATAATTATCTGATGCTTCTGTTAAGTCAATTACCTCTCCTTTTCGTTTTACAATTTTTATTTGTTTAAATTGCTTATAGGCAGAGTTTTTTAGGGTGTTTTTTTCAAAAAAGTATCCCAAATCGTTTGGTGATATATCTAGTTTTTTAATGATACTATTTTTGATTGAATCTATATGTTCAGATGTAAAATTATCTTTAGAAATAATGGTTTTAAATAATTCTCTATTTATTAATTTTTTACTCAAAGTACTAAGGATATGGTCGTCTGAACTTTGCCAAACTTTTATGGCAGAAATAATATCTGTATCATCTATATTGGCAAACTGGGTTAACAGGGTGCCATCTTTACGAAAATCTCTCATTTGAAACTCCTTACCCAAAAATAAAGCTAAACTAGGTGTAGCAAATAATGATTTACCTTGTAAAAATAATAATTTAGCCCGTTTTAAAATACTGCGCAGCATAAATTCTGATGACACCACGGTTTTGTGCATATACACCTGCCAATACATAATTCGTCTTGCAGATATAAAATTTTCAATAGAATAAATACCTTTTTCTATAATCACCAATTCATTATTTGCGACACTCAACATTTTAATGATTCGTTCACTTCCTACAACACCCTCACTTACTCCAGTAAAGTAAGAGTCTCTTTGCAAATAATCTAACCTATCCATATCTAACTGACTAGAGACCAATTGATGTAAAAATTTCTTGTGATACTTATCAGTAAAAATATCAATAGCCAGAGATAATTTACCCTTAAATTCATCATTTAATTTTTGCATAAATAATAAAGACACATCTTCATGATGAATATCTTTTAACAAAGAATGTTCAAGGGTGTGAGAGAACGGTCCATGTCCAATATCGTGTAATAAAATTGCAATCAAAACACCCTCTTTTTCCTCATCAGTAATATCAACCCCTTTTTTTTGCAACTCAACAACTGCTTTTTGCATCAAGTGCATAGCACCTATGGCATGATGAAATCTAGTATGATTAGCACCTGGATACACCAAATGTGACATGCCTAATTGCTTGATACGTCTTAACCTTTGAAAAAAAGGATGTTCCATTAAATCAAAAATTAATTCGCTAGGAATTGTAATAAAACCGTGTACAGGGTCGTTTATTATTTTTAGTTTATTAATGATATTGTTTTGCAAAATTTTACTTTTTAGTGTTGTATCTTCTACGAAAAAAAAACAATTAAGTTTTATTAACTTATAAACACAAAAGTAATGATTAAATTTACAACTAAAATAACGTTATATGAATATGGAAACAAAAATCTTATGGGCTGATGATGAAATAGACTTACTAAAGCCACATATTTTATTTTTAGAACAAAAAGGCTATAAAATAGACACCATAAACAATGGCGCTGACGCGGTTGAATTGGCTGAAGATAATAATTATGATATTATATTTTTAGACGAAAATATGCCTGGTTTATCAGGGCTTGAAACCCTATCTAGAATAAAAGATATTAAACCTCTTATACCTATTATAATGATAACCAAAAGTGAGGAAGAACATATTATGGAAGAAGCCATAGGTGGTCAAATTTCTGATTATTTAATTAAACCTGTTAACCCTAATCAAATACTGTTATCTATTAAAAAGAATTTAAAAACCAAAGACCTTGTAAGTCAAAAACACACTACCGATTATCAAATAGAGTTTAGACAAATAGGTATGAGACTTAACGATCGATTAGATTATGATGAATGGGCAGACATTTACAAAACCCTTATTAAATGGGAATTAAAACTTGAAAATGCAGATGATGAAAGCATGAAAGAGATATTTAACATGCAAAAAAAGGAAGCTAACACTCAATTTTGTAAATTTATTGACCAAAATTATAGAGACTGGATAAATTCTGAAGAAGATAGCCCTATCCTATCACATCATTTACTTAAAAAATATATTTTTGACGCTTTAGGAAAAGAACCTGTTTTTTTAATTGTCATTGATAATTTAAGATATGACCAATGGCGCGTGCTTAAACCATTATTTTCAGAATACTTTAATATAGAAAAAGAAGAAACCTATTTTTCTATTCTTCCTACTGCTACTCAATATGCTAGAAATGCTTTGTTTGCAGGACTGATGCCTCTTGATATAAAACAAAAACACCCTGATTTATGGTTAGATGAAAATGATGAAGGTGGAAAAAATATGCATGAAGCAGAATTGCTTAAAGCTAACTTAAAAAGACACGGCAAAAATGTTAAGGTAGGATACCACAAAATTATTAAACAAGATTTTGCAAAAAAAATGGTAGATAGGTTCAATCAACTTATCCAAAATGATTTAACCGTTTTAGTTTATAATTTTGTAGATATGCTTTCACATGCCAGAACAGAAATGGAAGTTATAAAAGAATTGGCTGATGATGAAGCTGCATATCGTGCACTAACCAAAACTTGGTTTGAACACTCTCCATTAAAAGATATGTTAAAGAAAATAGCCTCAAAAAAAATTAAAACCTTTTTAACAACCGACCACGGAACCATAAAAGTAGAAAACCCTGTTAAAATTTTAGGCGACAAAGAAACAAATACCAATTTAAGATATAAAGTAGGTAAAGCATTGAGTTATGATAATAAAGAAGTCATTGAGGCCAAAGAACCTAAAGCTATTAAATTACCTCAAGAAAATGTAAGTTCTACTTTTGTTTTTGCTAAAGAAAATGATTTTTTTGCTTATCCTAACAATTATAATTATTACGCCAATTACTATAAAAATACGTTTCAACATGGTGGTGTTTCCTTAGAGGAAATGATTATACCTATTATTGAAATGAGAGGAAAGTAACTTGCTACTTATTTTTGAATAATTATCTTTGTTTTATGCTTTTAAAACTTGACATATCAAACTACGCCTTAATTGAAAATTTAAACCTAACCTTTTATCAAGGTTTTTCTGCAATAACAGGAGAAACAGGCGCGGGTAAATCCATTTTACTAAAAGCGCTAAATTTATTGTTAGGCGAACGTGCAGATTACTCTGTACTCAAACAAAATGATAAAAAATGTATTTTAGAAGCTGAATTTGACGTTTCAAATTTCATATCTCCTTCTTTTTTTGAAGAAATCGGCGTTGATTACGATAAACATACGATTATTAGAAGAGAGTTTACAACTTTAGGTAAATCTAGAATGTTTATTAATGATACGCCTGTTAACTTAAATACACTTAAAACCTTTGGTGAAAAATTAGTTAAAATTCATACCCAGCATCAAACTTTAGAATTGTTTGAAAAGAACTTTCAGATGGAGGTGCTTGATAGTTTCTCTAATTTAAAAACACAAGTAGAGGCGTATAAAACAAATTACAAAACTTTTTTGGAATTAAAGTTAAAACTTTCACAATTAAAACTTAAAGAAGCTAAAAACAGAAAAGAAAAAGACTATCTAACCTATTTAATAGAAGAATTAATTAGAGCCGATTTAGATCAAATAAATGTAACTCAATTACAAAGTGAATACAACAAAATTCAAAATTGGTCGGTGGTAAAAGAAAATTTACAAAATGCTCAAGGTATTTTTGAAGATGCTAATATATCGCCCATTCAAAATATTGATTTAATTTTAACTACACTTAATCCTTTAAAGGATATTGACAATACATATAATGAACTTATTTTAAGACTAAATTCTACAAAAATTGAGTTGCAAGATATTGTTTCAGAAATTGAAAACCTGTCAGATATTGATGATTTAGATGAGGAAAAAGCACTTGAAATTCAAGAGAAAATTGAAGTAATAAATGCCTTATCTTATAAGCATAATGTTGATAGTATTGAAGAGTTATTAACTTTAAAACAAGAATTTGAACAACAAATTAATGAATTTAGCTCTGTTGAAAGTGAAATAACAATTACAGAACAGAAGCTAAATAACACCGTTGACATTTTACACCAAATAGCTAAAGAATTAAACATTAAGAGAAAACAAAATTGTATTAAACTTGAAAAAGAAGTTAAAGCTTTACTAACAGAGTTGTCTATGCCAAATGCTGAGCTAAAAATAAATTTAACAACTCAAACAGAACTCAACCATTTAGGACTAAATACCATTGACTTTTTGTTTAAAACCAATAAGGGAGGTGAATTTTTAAGTATTAAAAAAACAGCTTCTGGCGGTGAATTGTCGCGCTTAATGTTGTCTATTTTAACGATTATAGCTAAAACTAAAGCGTTACCCACATTAATTTTTGACGAAATAGATACAGGTGTTTCGGGAGAAGTAGCTTCAAAAATGGCTAATATTTTTGAAAAACTAAGTCAAACTTCACAATTAATTGTTATTACTCATTTGCCTCAAGTTGCAGGAAAATCTAAGTATCACTATCACGTGTATAAGCAAGACACCAAAGATAAAACTAACACCCAAGTAGTTCTACTTAACTATGAAAAAAGAATAAAAGAATTAGCAAAAATGATATCAGGTGAACAACTTACTGATTTGGCCATTGAAAATGCTAAACAATTAATTCAATAATATCTATGAAAAAACAAATTGTAACTATAGCCATATTTTTTGTATTTACTTCAATTTTACTAGGCGCTTTTGGTGCTCATGGTTTAAAAGAGATTGTATCAGAAAAAATGTTAATTTCTTTTGATAAGGGCGTTAAATATCTAATGTACTCTGGGTTAGGTTTACTCGTTTTAAGTTTAAACGACCATCAATTTAATTTCTCCCTTAAATGGACATACAGGTTAATTATTTTTGGAACACTTTTGTTTAGTTTAAATATTTTTATTTTTGTTTTTAGCGAGCAATTAACTGTTCTAAAGAATTTTGTTTACCTAGTGCCTATAGGTGGAATATTAATGATTATTGCTTGGGGCATTTTAGGGGTAAAACTTATTAAAAGCAATCATTGACATAAAATAGGGTCTAGTTGGATTCACTGAAAAACACACCCTATTTTGTTGTCTGCAACCCACAGTATTTCCCGTACAGTTTTGTTTTGTCGCCTCATATCATGTGGTTTTTGTACTTTTTTCAGTGAACCCTTAGTAAACAAAAAAACACCTACCATTTACTGATAAGTGTTTTAAAAAAATTAATGCGCTTTACAAAGACTCAAAAGTTACTTCTTCTGTTTCATCTGGTTTTTTATATTCTCCAGTTTCCCAAAGTTCTTTAATTTTGTCAAGTGCGGCCTGCATTCCACCAGTAAACTTTTCAAAATCTTCTTTATACAAGAAAATTTTATGTTTTTCAAATTCTGGCCTATCAGAATCTTCAGAGTTGTACTTACGTTTACTCTCTGTAATTGTTAAGTACAAGTCATTTCCTCTAGTTTTTTTAACGTCAAAAAAGTATGTTCTCTTACCTGCTTTTACTCTTTCAGAAAATACTTCATCATTTCTATCGTTCATCTTCCCTTCTTTTAAAATTTATAGTAAGCAAAATTATAATTAATCTTTTTAAAACAAAATTTTTTTTTACTTTTATTTTGTTTCTGCGATATATTCGTCAATAAATTCTCTCACACAAGCATCTCCTCCATTTTTTGTAAGAATTACATCAGCAATTTTTTTAATGGATTTAACTGCATTTTTAGGACAAGCAGATAAACCTACTACTTCCATAACGGCTTTATCATTTACATCATCTCCAATATATGCCACTTGATTTAGTGTAATCTTTAACTCCTCACACCATTGTTTTAATATTTTAGTTTTGTCCTCACGCCCTACATAAACTTTTTGTATGCCTAAAAGTTCTGCCCTTTGCTGAACCATATTTATTTTATAACCGTGAGAAATAATACCAACCTGTATCCCTTTTTTAGTAATGTATTTAATGGCCATACCATCTTTGGTGTTATATTTTTTAATTTGGTCTCCATTTTCAGAAAAATACATTCCGCCATCAGTCATAGTGCCATCCACATCTAAAATCAGTAGTTTTATATCTCTATTTAAAACTTTGTCTAAGTTTTTTGTTTTAATTTTTAATAATGTATCAATAGAAATATCAAAATAGTCAGCAATTCTAACTAATTCCTCAGGTGATGGTTCAATAATTTTTATTTTAGGTATTAAAATTATGTTTTCAAACTCACTAATAGAAATATCTTTTTTTTCTAATAGGTAACGTAAATTATCATTGTAAATACTCATCTTAATAAATTTGTAAGGTTAAAGGTAATAAAAAAAGACCTTCAAAGCTGAAGGTCTTTCATAATTTTTATTTAAGATTATGTTTTACTCTACTACAATTTTTTGGTTATACACATTTCCGTCAATTAATAATCTTAAAGTATAAATACCTTTAGCTAATTCTGTAACCGAAATTTGTGTATTGTTTGTAGAATTTACATTTCCATCTGATACTATTTTACCTGTTATGTCAATCAATTGATAATTTGCTATATCAAAAGTTTGATTTAAGGCTATCGTGAAATAATTATTAGTTGGATTAGGATAAATTGAAATTAAGTTTTGATTTATTTCGTTTAAACCTACTTGGGTATTAAGTGTAACACTAGCCAAACCACCATTTCCACAATTATTAGATGCGTAACATGTAATAACATCATTGGTACCTGGTGCGCCAATAGTTACATCTATAGAATTTGTTGCGCTAGTTCCTGTCCAACCTGTAGGTAAAGTCCAAGTATAAGATAAAGCACCTGATATTGGTAATACAGAATAAGTTTCTACTGTTCCTTGCACAGGGTTGGTTGTTCCTATTATACCAGCTGCTTGTCCGGGTATGCTTGAAACAGTAATATAATTTTGAATTGTTTTTGAAACAGCTCCATTGCCATCATCAATGGTTAATACTACGTCATAATTACCCGCATTTGAATAGGTAACAGTTGGGTTTTGCATAGTGCTAGAAGAAGGAGTTCCTCCTGGAAAAGACCAGTTCCAAGTTGTTGGTGTCCCTGTAGAGTTATCAGTAAAAGTTACTGTTTCTCCCTCACAAATTGAGAAAGGGGCTGCAGAAAAATTAGGGTTTAAGTTTGAAATGGTACCCCAATTCCATATACCACCTACTCCTGCTGTATTAAAATAACCTGACCAACCAACCATAGAATTAAAAAATTCTACTTCTACATGTTGTTGATTATCAATTTGTATCCAGTTTAAACCAGCATCTATCGAGTAAGACGACCCACTTTGACCTGTTGTAAATATGGTATCAGAGCCTTCTATCCAACACAAACCTAGGTCGTAAACTTGACCCGTAGTTGTTATTTGATTCCAAGTAGCCCCACCATCAGTAGTTTTATAGACATTTGTTGTATTATCTACTATCATACCATTCATTGCATCTTTAAACGAAAAGTTTCCACTTTGAGTTGCTCCTGCAAAATCTGTTAATGGCGTTTGAGCCACAGTCCATGTCAATCCTTTATCTGTAGAATGGTATAATCTCCCTTTATTTGTAGAGTACCACACATCATTTCCTACAACTTCAATCTGGCTTACATATCCATATTCACCAGGTAAGGGGTCTGGAATATTAGCACCTGGTACTGGTATCCAGTTTGCACCGCCATCAGTAGTTGTATAAAGTTCATATTCTCCATTTATAGGGTCTCCTTGACAAAAACCAACATTGGCATCCCAAAAGTGTACTACATTAACAAAAGAAGCTGGGTTAGAATAAGAGGCAGTATTTTGTCTTGTCCAAGTAGCACCACCATCAGTAGTTATGTAAATTCCTTGCGCATCACCCGCTGCATTTGGATAAGCAACCACATAGGCTGTATTAGCATCTACACCATGTATCATTGCTATTCCCGAACCTGGACTACCTATATCAATTGTTCCTGGCGTCCAAGTATTACCTCCATTAGTAGTTTTTGTAAATTCTTGTGCATTACCGCCTCCCCCTGAGCCATCATAAGCAGAAGCCCAAACTGTATTTATATCTACAACAGAAAAATTTCTTATCCCTCTTGAATCAGTTGTAAAATTGTTATTTTGTACAAACCATTGCCCATAAGGTTGTTGGGTAATGTTAATATAATTTACCTTTGTCTCTGTATCAGTTCCTGTACTGTTTGTTACTGTTAATTCTACTGTGTATTGTCCTATGGTGTTGTAGATAATTGCAGGTGGATTTTGACCAGTAAAAGATGAAGGTGTTCCACCATTAAAAGTCCATTGCCATGAGGTTAGTGGATCTCCTCCATCACCAGACATATCTGTAAACGTTATTGAGTTACCAACCACTACGCTTTGATTATCAGCAAAAAAATCTGCATTTGGTGTTCCATTCAAATAGGTTTGGACGCATTGTAAAGCTGCGTAGGCATCAATTCTTGGTCCCATATTTTGATTAACATTTACACCTGAGCTTAATAAGCAATTTAAAACTTCTGTCGGTGACATGTTGGGATAAACACTTAACATTGCTCCTACTAAGCCAGCAGCAAAAGGACTCGCCATAGAAGTTCCTCCCATTTTATCATAACCGTTACCATTTGATGTATATACTGTACTTTTTAATCCGTTATATGAATATCCACCTGGTGCACATATATCTACCCAATTTGGTCCTCCTATTGGGTTATAATTTGAGAAACTTGATCTTGAATCATCTGAATTTACTGAACCAACAGCTATAACATTGTCATATCCTGCAGGATAAAAAGTAGATGTAACATTATCATTACCTGCAGCAGCAATAAACACAATATTTGGGTAACTGTTAATTAAATCTTGATTTGATTGACTTGCACCTGGACCACCCCACGACATATTAATAACATCAGCACCATTTTGAGCCGCCCATTGAATACCTTGATAACCATAATATACACTATTACTAGAACCTGAATTAGGTGTACATTTAACTCCTATCAACTCAACTCCACCTCCAAGAGAAGCCATACCTATACCATTATTTAAATCTGCCGTTGCCAACCCTGCAACATGAGTTCCGTGTGACCAACCAAAATCTTGAGTACTAGTTGAAGGTGGCGTGGCATCATTATCACCATCTGCAACATCTCTCTCTGCAAATGTTGTTAAATCTTGGTGTCCTCCAAATACTGCATTATCAACTACTGCTATTTTAATTGCATTACTTCCTTGGGTAATATCCCACGCTTGCTCTGCATTTACTTGTTGTAAGAACCAATCATCAAAAATGTTTCCATATAATGGATCATTAGGGATAAAGGTTGTTTTTCTTATCAATTGTTTTTCAGCATATTCTACTTCTCCCAATTGTTGTAAATCTCTAATCACATTATCAACATCTGCAGGGTTTGCAAAATCAACAATAAAAATTCTAATTAACCTAGGTTTTTTAGTATAATATGATGGTCTTTCAAAATTTATCACATTATATGGTGCTAAAACTTGTGCCAAATTAGGGTAATTACTTAAGTTTTCTTTTTTTGAAATGATATTTTTATCAGATGGTATTGCGACATCCATACCATCAATTGGATAAGCGTCTTTTAGTTTGAAAATAACTCTACCATCAATGGCAGTTTCATCATAATTTTGTGCATTCACATAACTTATTGTCAAGATTAATGTGAATAGAAATACTATTTTTTTCATTTTTTTATTTGTTTTGATTTCTTACAAATATAGCCAAAATAAATTAGATTAGATTAAACTTGTGTTAAGTGTAGTTTTTATTTATTTAAAAGGGCTAATACTATACGTATTTGGTAATACTCCACTTTATTACCCAAGGCATCAAAAATAGTTTTTAATTTTTCTGGTTGATTTAATTTTAGATAAACCTCTTTGATTTTTTGAATCACTTTATCATCAATAAATTTATTTAAATTAATATCATACCCTTCTTCAAGTAACTTAATTAAGTGATTGACTACGGTATCTACTTTAACGTCCTTTATCATAGCTAGTTCTTCCAAGGATAAACCTTCATTATAAAGTTGTAAGGTTTGTTCATAAGTAGATATTTTTGATAATCTCAAAGTCTGTTCTTCAGGTATAAATGTATTAATCTCATCTAAAAATAAATGACCGAATTTTCTAAACTTAGCCTCTCCTACCCCAGATATTTGCATCATTTCTTCTGCATTTTTAGGCATTTCACTAGCCATTTCTTTTAAACTTGAATCATGAAAAATAATATAGGCAGGTAAACCTTTTTGTTTGGCTAAATCTCTCCTCAACTCTTTTAACTTTTCAAATAATTGCTGATTAGGACTTAATATTTTTTTAGATTTCTTTTTAACTGATTTTTCTTTTGCTTTTATTTCTTCTTTTGTGAGTGGACGTGTTAATTTAATGTCAGTTTCACTTCTTAATATTTGATATCCATAGGGAGTTATTTTTAAATTAAAATGTTCATCATAAGCAATTTCAAACACACCTTGATTGATGAGTTGGGTAATATAATGTTGCCAATCATTAAAACTTAAATTGTCACCTACGCCATAAGTTTTTAAAAAATTATATCTTTTTTCAAAAATATTAGCTGTTTTTGCGCCTCTTAAAATATTGATACATGTTATTGTACCTATACTTTCCTTTGTTCTATATACTGCCGACAGTGCTTTTTGTGCAATAATTTTTCCATCAATAAATTCTGGAGGATTTTTACAGACATCACAATTGCCACAATCTTCTGTTAAATGCTCGCTAAAATAAGATAATAATATTCTACGCCTGCAAGAAGTGGCTTCTGCATATTGTAAAATTCTTTGTAATTTTTCTTTATAAATTTGTTTAAACTCACTCTCTTGAATAAAATCAAAGAGCATTTTCACATCTCTCATATTATAGTACAAAATGGTTGTACTTGGTAAACCATCTCGTCCTGCCCTACCAATCTCTTGATAATATCCTTCTAAATTTTTAGGTAAATTATTATGAATAACCCAGCGCACATTTGATTTGTCTATGCCCATTCCAAAGGCAATAGTTGCACAAATAATGTGTAAATCATCATTTATAAATTCCTCTTGAACTTTTGACCTTTTGTCTGGAGGTAAACCTGCGTGATAATAGGATGCATTTACACCATTCGTCCTTAAAAAATTTGCCCATTCCTCTGTTTCTTTTCTTGATAAGCAATAAATGATACCTGATTGAGTAATTCTTTCTTTTATAAAAGTTAAAATTTCTTTTTGTTTTTGTTTTTTTGGCACTTTTGACTTTACCTTTAACGATAAGTTTGGGCGATTAAAAGAGCTTAAAAATAAGGTTGGCTCATTAAGTTTTAACTGATGCAGAATGTCTTTTCGCGTTATTTTATCTGCCGTTGCTGTTAGCGCTATAAACGGAATATCTTTAAACTGTTTTCTTAACTCTCCCAATTGTTGGTATTCTGGTCTAAAATCGTGTCCCCACATGGATACACAATGTGCTTCATCTATAGCTATTTGTGATATTTTTAATTGACTAATCCACCCATCTTTTGAGTTGACCAGTGCCTCAGGTGATATGTATAATAGCTTTATTTTTCCAGAATTACAGTCTTCTATTAAAGAAAGTTTATCAAGTTCACTTAATGTAGAGTTAAAAAATGATGCCGAAATCCCGTTAGTTTTTAAAGCTTCAACTTGGTCTTTCATGAGTGATATGAGAGGAGACACCACTAATGTTATATGAGGTAAAATTAAAGCAGGCAATTGAAAACAAATTGATTTACCACCACCAGTCGGCATTAAAACAATACTATCGTTTCCTTTTAAAACATTGGTTATAATTTCTTTTTGTTGTGGTCTGAATGTTGCATATCCAAAATTTGATTTTAATATTTTTTCTAATTGACCACTTGACATTAACCTTTTATTTTAACGCTTTAATTTTTTCTTCTAGTATTAATATTTTATTAGTTGCATCTGCTTCTTTTTTACGCTCATTATCTACAACTTGTTGAGGCGCATTGTTTACAAACTTTTCATTTGATAATTTTTTTTGTACGGAGCTTAAAAATCCTCTAGTATAATCTAATTCAGATTGTAATTTTTTAAGTTCTTCCTCTACATCTATTTCGTCACCAAATGGAATAAAGTATTCGTTGTTTTTTACAATAAAAGAAAAAGCATTTGATACTTTTGAATCTACATAGTTTAGGTCTGTTAAATTACCCATTTTTGTAATCACCATATCAAAAGATTTGTTTACACCGCCATTATCTTTAACTGATAAGCTAAGCTCTACTTTATTTGCTATGTTATTTTGCTTTCGGATGTTTCTTACGTTAGAAATGATTTCGGTGGCAACATCAAATTGTTTTAAGATTTCATTATCAATATTGCCTACTGATGGCCAAGAGGCTATTATAATGTCTTCTCCTGTTTTACGTTCTTTTAACAAGTGCCACAATTCTTCTGTAATAAAAGGTGTAAACGGATGCATTAGTTTGAGTAACTGTTCAAAAAACGTTATAGTTTGTTCTAATGTTTTTTTATCTATAGGCTGTTGGTATGCAGGTTTAACCATTTCTAAATACCAAGAGCAGAAATCATCCCAAACCAATTTATAAGTGGTCATTAAACAATCTGATATTCTAAACTTATCAAAATTTTGATTAATTGATTTTATTGAAGCGTTTAATTTGTTTTGAAACCACTCTACTGCTTTTTTGCTAGATTCTGGTTGTTCGATATTTTGAACGTCCCAACTTTTTACCAATCTAAAAGCGTTCCAAACTTTATTAGAAAAATTTCGTCCTTGCTCACACTGAGAAGTGTCAAAAGGTAAATCATTTCCGGCAGGTGATGAGATTAAAATACCTACCCTAACTCCATCAGCTCCGTATTCATTAATTAATTCTATTGGGTCTGGTGAATTACCTAATGATTTTGACATTTTTCGTCCAAGCTTATCACGAACAATACCTGTATAATATACATTTTTAAAGGGTGCTTTACCAAGGTATTCATATCCTGCCATAATCATTCTTGCTACCCAAAAAAACATAATTTCGGGTGCCGTAACAAGGTCGTTGGTTGGGTAGTAATATTTAATTTCAGGATTATTGGGTTGAGTTAATCCGTTAAAAGATGAAATAGGCCATAACCAAGAAGAAAACCAAGTATCAAGTACATCTTCATCTTGTTTTAAGTCTGCAGAAGTAAAGGTTTTTCCAGTTTTTTCACAAGCTAATTCTATCGCTTCATCTACGGTTTTAGCAATCACGTAATCATTTTCACCTTTACCGTAATACCAAGCAGGAATTTGGTGTCCCCACCATAGTTGTCTAGAAATACACCAATCTTGAACATTTTCCATCCAATGACGATAAGTGTTTTTAAGATTATCAGGATGAAATTTAATTTCACCTTCCATCACAGCTTTTAAAGCAGGTTCTGCTAATTCTTTCATATTAACAAACCATTGCAAAGATAATTTAGGCTCAATAGGCACATCTGTTCTTTCAGAATATCCTACTTTATTGATATGATCTTCTACTTTAACCAAATATCCTAGCTCCTCTAATTCTTTAGCAATAGCTTTACGCACTTCAAACCTGTCTTTACCTTGATAATGAAGTCCATTTTTATTTAATGTCCCATCATCATTTAAAATATCAATGGTTTCTAATTGATGAGTTTTACCCAGGTTGTAATCGTTTTCATCATGGGCAGGTGTTACTTTTAAACAACCTGTTCCAAACTCCATATCTACATATTCATCAAAAATAATGGGTACAGCACGGTTAGCAATAGGTACAATAGCTTTTTTACCTTTTAAATTTACATAACGAACATCATTTGGGTTTACACATATTGCAGAATCACCTAAAATAGTTTCAGGTCGTGTAGTGGCAATGGTTAACCACTCATCATCCGAACCTTTAATTTTATAACGAACATGGTATAACTTAGAGTTCACTTCTTTATGAATAACCTCCTCATTAGACAAAGCTGTTTGGGCTGCAGGGTCCCAATTAATCATTCTAATACCACGGTAAATTTTTCCTTTTTTATATAAATCAATAAATGTATTTATAACAGACTCCGAATAGTCTTTATCCATTGTAAATTGGGTTCTGTCCCAATCACAAGATGCACCAAGTTTTTTTAATTGGTCTAAAATTATGCCACCGTATTTGTCTTTCCATTCAAAAGCGTGTTTTAAAAATTCATCTCTCGATAAGTCTGATTTTTTAATGCCTTCTTTGCGTAATTTTTGAACTACTTTAGCCTCAGTAGCAATAGAAGCGTGGTCAGTACCAGGTACCCAACACGCATTTTTTCCTTGCATACGTGCTCTACGCACCAAAACATCTTGAATGGTGTTATTTAGCATGTGTCCCATGTGTAGAACTCCAGTTACATTTGGAGGTGGTATCATTACCGTATAAGGCTCTCTATCGTCAGGTTCCGAATGAAAATATTTCTTTTTAAGCCAGTATTGATACCATTTGTCTTCTGCTTTGTTTGGATTGTATGCTTTTGGAATTTCCATTTGTTATGTTTTGATTTTGATTTGCAAAGATAAAAAACTAAATTTATCTAACGTATATTTACCTTAAATACACAAAAGAATTTCTGATTAACCACAATTACACCAATAACTTTTGGCTACAGCAAATGTTAGTCTATCAAATAGGTTGTCTTTGAAATATCTACGATTTAATTTATATCAAAATTCATCTAAGTATAACTGAAGGTATTTTCCTTTTATTTTGTGATATATCTCCAGTAGTGTTCGTTTTGCATTTGAAATAGCAATATGAACCCATCTTAAAGTGGTAACAGTTGTTTTTTTAGATGACTTTTCCATAATGTGTACTTCTACAAAGTTAGAAATGTCTATGTATGACTTAGATTTATCTGTAAATACTA
>DQTE01000125.1 GCA_015662905.1 Crocinitomix sp.
TATAAACGGAACTGTTCCGTTTATTTTACTTATGTCTTTACCTTATTTTTTTATAGTGTTTGACAAAAGTACGGGGCTAAATTATAAAAATATTTTTAAAAATCAAACTGATCTAATGGATTTATTATGTTATTTATTCCTTTTTGTGTAATATGGGTGTATATTTCGGTGGTTTTGCTTGAACTGTGTCCTAGTATATGTTGTATATACCTGAGGTCTATACCGTTTTCTAACATATGTGTAGCTAAACTGTGTCTTAATGTGTGTGGGGTAACATTTTTTGTTATGTTGCACTCTATACAATACCTTTTTAAAAATTTTTGCACACTTGATGATGAATACATCCCTCCGCTTAAACCTTCAATAACATAAATTTCAGGATTATATTTTTTTAAGTATATTGTCAATAACTGTTTTGTTCTTTTTGCTAAAGGTACATACCTGTCTTTTTTTCCTTTGGCGTTAACTATATGTATGCGCATTGAATCAAAATCTATATCACTCAGCTTTAAGGCTAATAACTCACTTATTCTTAATCCTCCACTGTATATTAGGGTAAGTATGGTTTTATGTTTTATGTTTTTTACGTGTTCTAACAACTTTTTTATTTCATTTTGTGAAAGGACGGTGGGTAAGTATTTTGATTTCTTTGGTCTGTCTATATAATAGGTCTGCCTGCTGCCTCCCAAAACTTTTTCATAATAAAACTTAATGGCATTAATTGCTTGATTTTGATACGATTCGCTAACCTTACGCTCTTGTATAAGGTATCTTAAATACGCTTTTATCTGTTCGTTTGTAATTTCTTGAGGTTTGAACGCATAATGATGTGTGAAAAATAATTTTAACATATTTGTATAGGTTTTTATAGTTGATTCACTATACCTTAAACTTATTAATTTTTGTTTCACTTCTATAGGGCAATGTCTTTGATACTCTTTTGGATATTTAAACTTTGGTTTGATTTTAGTATTGCGTTGGTCAATAACATTAACGGTTATTCCCTGAGTTTTCCATATTGATTTTAGCTTATTTAGATTTTCATTGCTAAAAGGTATTGTCCAATGTTTGTATGCATCATTATATTGCCAGTACGAAAGACTTTTAATAAAGGCCATTCCTTTTACTGTTGGATAAAAAGGTATTCTTAATCTGTTTCCTTTTAAAATTAAAGCCTGATGTTTTTGTGCTTTTTTAGCTGTGATATTTTTTTTATGTGCAGGTTTGCTTATAGAAATAAGAATTTGTTTGTTATTTTCGTTTTCAGGTATTAACCATTTTTTATGGGTTCGGCTCCATTTTCTTTCACTGATTGCTTTTATCAATTTTAATCTTTTATCATTTTTACTGATTTCAATAGCATACCACCTTTTATTGCGGTGTTTTAATAAGGTTACTTTCATAATAGTTCAGTTTATCTGTCTATATGGTGGGAATATACCGATTTTTTTAAAAACTAAACCACTTAATTTAAAGTTAAACATTGCCCGCCACTACTTCTAACATTGTATTTTTGTTTAGGTGTTTTATTGCTATATCTTGCAATTGTTTTGGGGTAACACTGTGTACTGCTTTTATAAAATCTGAATAATAATTCTCACTTAAATTATTAAAATAAATGTTTTTGTAGTTTTCCATAATGGCAATAGGTCCGTCTGATTGTCTTAAAAACTCACCTAATAAATAGTTTTTTACTTTTTCTAACTCTTGGTCAGACACTAACTGTGTTTGAAGTTTTTCTATTTCGTTGTATATTTCCTTAATGGTTAAATCTGTTACATCTTTTGCCACTTCTGTTGAAACAAAAAAGTAACCCGCATCTTCCAAAACTGAAAGACCTGAACCTATACCGTAGGTGTAGCCTTTGTCTTCTCTTATGTTAGCCATTAATCTGCTCCCAAAATATCCTCCTAAAATGGTGTTTAGTACTTGAAATTTATAGTAGTCGGGGTGTGTTTTTGTAAACAATAATTTGCCTATTCTAATGGCAGATTGAATGGCATCTTTTTTATGTATAACCACTTTACCTTGTTTTTGAATAAATGCTTGATTTGGTAGGCTTATTTTTTTTTGCCCTATTGTTTTTGTCCAATTATTGAGTTGTTCTATAAATTGATTTGATACCTTACCTACCAAAAATAAAACGGGTTTTGTGTTTAAATAATATTGGTAATAATTTTTTAAATCGTTTATGTTTAGGTTGTCAAAATCTTTTAACTCTGCTACTCTTCCATAGGCTGTTTGAGTACCAAAAATGTGTTTATTAAATTCTTTATGGCAAAGTGTGCTTACTTTTTCTTGTGATACTTTGTAGTTGTTTTTTTTGATTTCTACTAATTTTTCAATTTCTGTTTCAGGGAAAACGGCATCAGCAAATGCTTCATTAAACACATTAAAAATATCTGAAATTTTATCGTTTAAACCGTAAAGGGTTACGCCTGCCTGATCTTTGTCTATGTCGTGTGCAATATATCCACCCAAAAAGTCAAACTTTTCGGATATTTGTTGTGCGTTTAAATCAGTTGTTCCTGCTAATAATAATTTATTTGTGAAAGAGGCAACTAATGGTTTTTCTTGATATTTAGAACCTGCGTCCCAAACAATATCTAATTTTACGGTATCGTCTTGTACTTCGCTTAAATGATAAAGACTTATTCCGTTTGACAATTCTATTTTGTGTGGAAATTCAATATCTAAGCTTTGTGCTTTGGTATATTTTGGTGCTATTGTTCTATTCATTATTTGGCTTTTATGGTTAGTATTGAGACGTTAGTTTTTACAAATGTTTTTTTGGCAAAATTTATAAGGTCATTTGCCGAAATTAGGTCATATTTTTGTCGTTCGTTGTTTATTTCATCTAATTGTCCCATTTGGTCGTACATTGCTATATTCATTACCCTGTTAAGTAAGTTTTGCTCTTGAAAAGCTTTAGCGGTTTCAAATTTATTTTTAACTTTTGTAAGCTCAGTTTTATCAATGGATTGTTCAATTAGTTTTCTTATTTGGTTCCATATTGCTTGTTCAGCCTTTTTAAAGGTAATATTGGGTAGCAAATGACCACTTATAATGAATAAACCATCTTCCCAACCAGCGGTTAAAAAGGTAGATAAATTTGAAAACATAGGATTGTTTTTTACAAGTTCCAAATATAATCTTGATGATTTTCCCCCTGACAAAATATCAGACAATAAGTCACCTGCATAATGTTCGGGTGTTAAACGGTTTCCCATTCTAAATGCCATATAAAGGGCATTGTTGGGCACTTCTCTTTCTATGGTTAATCGTCTTTCTTCTGTTTGCTTAGGTTCGGCAGGTATGTTTCTGATATATTTTTCTCTTGATGGGATATCGTTATACCATTTTTGAACTAAATTTTTTACGGTATCAAATTCTACATTTCCTCCTATAACTAAGGTTGCGTTTTGAGGACCATAATGTTTATAGAAAAAAGCTTTAACATTTTGCATTGTTGCGTTAGCTATATGGTCTATATTTTTACCAATGGTTGGCCACTGATAAGGGTGTTGTTTATAAATCAATGGTCTGAATTTTAACCATACATCACCGTAAGGTTGGTTTAAATAGCGTTGTTTAAATTCTTCTATAACTACTTGACGTTGCACGTCTAAACTTTTTTGTGTAAAGGCTAATTCTAACATTCTATCGCTCTCTAACCAAAGTGCTGTTTCTAAATTTTGAGCAGGTAATGTATTGTAGTAGTTGGTAATGTCGTTATTGGTAAAGGCATTACACTCACCACCTGCTAATTGTAAGGGGGTGTCATAGTTTTTTATATGTTTAGAACCTCCAAACATAAGGTGTTCAAACAGGTGTGCAAAACCTGTTTTATGAGGGGTTTCATCTCTTGCACCTACATTGTAAATGGTGTTGACAACTACCATTGGTGTCGTTTTGTCGTGATGATGAATTACTTTTAGTCCGTTTTTGAGGGTAAATGTTTGGTATGTTATCATTGATTAATTTTGTTTAGTATTTATTAAACTTTTTCCTGTCATTTCAGTTGGTTGCTCAATGTTCATTAAATGTAAAATTGTAGGGGCTACATCTCTTAATGTGCCATTATTTACGGTTTTAACTTTATCATCTATTATAATGACCGGAACAGGGTTTAAAGAGTGTGCAGTATTTGGTGTGCCGTCTGGGTTTAGGGCGTTATCAGAGTTACCGTGGTCGGCAATGATAACAAATGAATAGCCTAATTTTTCTCCTTTTTTTACAACGTCTTTAACACAAGTATCAACGGTTTCGGCGGCTTTTAAAATTGCAGAATAAACCCCAGTGTGTCCAACCATATCTGTATTGGCAAAATTTAAACAAATAAAATTGGGTTGGTTTAGTTGCATTTCTTCTATAATGGCATCTCTTACTTCTGGGGCACTCATTTCTGGTTTTAAGTCGTAGGTAGCTACTTTTGGCGAGTTAATTAGAATTCTTTTTTCTCCTTTAAACTCTTTTTCTCTACCACCTGAAAAGAAAAATGTAACGTGAGGATACTTTTCAGTTTCAGCAATTCTAATTTGTTTTAGACCTTGATTTGATATGATCTCACCTAACGTGTTTGTAAGGTTTTCTTTATCGAATACAACGGTTACGTTTTTAAAAGTTTTGTCATAGTTGGTCATTGTGTAATAATTTAACTTTAATGGGGTCATTTTGTAATCAGGAAATGCTTGTTGAGTGAGTGCTATTGTAATTTCTCTGCATCTATCTGTTCTAAAATTAAAACATATTACCACGTCTCCGTTTTCAATTGTACCATTGCTATCAATTAGCATTGGTTCTATAAATTCATCAGTAATGTTTTTGTTGTAAGAGGCTTGAATGGCTTGTGAGGCCGATTTGTATTTTTCTCCTGTGCCTTTTACCAATAAATCGTAGGCTTTTTTAATTCTCTCCCATCGTTTGTCTCTGTCCATAGCGTAATATCTACCAATGACAGTGGCTATTTTGCCTGTTGAATGTTTTAAATGGTTTTCTAAAGTTTTAATTTGTTCAATACCTGAATTTGGGTCACAATCTCTTCCGTCAGTAAAGGCGTGTATGTAAACGTTATCAATTTGGTGCGATTTTGCCATATCGCACAAGGTCATTAAGTGATTTTGATGAGAATGTACGCCACCATCAGAAACAAGTCCCATAAAATGTAGTTTTTTTCCAGATGTTTTGGCTTGTTTTAAAGCTTTTAACAAAATGGGGTGTTGTTGAAATTCATTGTCTTTAATGGCTTTGTTAATTCTTGTAAAGTCTTGATATACAATTCTGCCTGCGCCTATGTTTAGATGTCCCACTTCTGAGTTTCCCATTTGTCCTTTGGGTAGCCCTACATTTTCACCATCAGTGAGTAGTTCGGCGTTTGGAAATTTTTTTTCTAAACTATCCATAAATGGGGTGCTTGCGTTGTATATGGCGTCAGATTTTGATTTGTCTCCGTGTCCCCATCCGTCTAAAATTAATAAAGCTACTTTTTTCATTGTTTAGGTATTTTAATTTCAACCACTAATCCCTTTGGTTGGTTATCTTTTAATTTTATGATTCCGTTATGTTTTTTTACTAAATAGTTTACAATATATAACCCTAAACCAGTGCCTTGGGTTTGTCTGGTTAACTCGTTTTGTTCTCTAAAAAACTTATTAAATATTTTTGATTTGTTTTCGTCAGTTATGCCTTTACCTGTATCTGCTATTGTTAAAATAAAACTATTATTTGCGTTTGTTAGGCTAATGTTAATGGTTGAGTTGGGTGGGGAATATTTTACCGAGTTTTCTACTATATTGGTTAAAATGCTATCAAAAGCATTTAGGTCAA
>DQTE01000118.1 GCA_015662905.1 Crocinitomix sp.
AAAAAAAACTATATATTTACAACCATTAGTGATTTGAATACGTCCTTATGTAAGATTAAAAAATTTAATTTGAAGTTTTCACCCTATGTTAAAAGTTAAATTTCTATGAAAAATAAAACAGTATATAAAATAGTTTTACTGAGCCTTTTGGTTCTATTTATAGATATTTATAGCTACGCACAGCCTACTCATTTTACTACAAATAATTACTGGAAACATCAACGTAAAGAATTAATATTTGGCATTGGCGCCTCTAATTTCTTAGGCGATTTAGGAGGGTTAAACAGAGTAGGAACAGATTATAGCCCTGCTGATTTAGACTGGGCAGTAACGAGACCCTCTGGACACATAGGTTACAGACTAAGAATAAAGCCTTGGGTTTCAACAAAAGCTCAATTCACTTATGCAGTACTTAAAGGAGATGATGCTTTAACTACTGAACCTGCAAGACGTAATAGAAATTTAAAATTTAGATCTCATTTGTTTGATTTGTCAGTACATTTTGAAGTAATTATTTTTAATAGTGAAGAATTTGGACATAGATATAAACCCCTTGGTGTAAAAGGAAAAAGACATTCTAATACTTTAATTTATGCCTTAGCTGGTGGTAGTTTCTTTGGTTTTATTACCCAAGGGCCAGGTGATGGAGGGTGGACAAATCTAAGACCTTTGCATACAGAAGGACAAGGATTACCTGGAGGACCTAAACAATATAGACCTTTTAGCTTTGGTATTCCTATGGGGTTGGGAACCAAAATTGGGCTAGATGCTGTTTGGAGAATGACTTTTGAGTTAATTTACACAAAAACATTTACAGATTATTTAGATGATGTAAGTGGTGTATATTATGATAATGACGCAATAAATAACGCATACGGTAGTACTGCCGCTTATTTCGCTGACCCATCTGCTGGATACTTCCCCACTTGGACAGACCCAGGTGAACAAAGAGGAGATTCTGGTGAAAAAGATGCCTACCTTATGTTTAATGTGTCTTTTACTAGAAATCTTACCTACAAAAGATCAAGAGGAAAGAAATGGCGATATAGAGCCAGATTTTAGTTGATAACTTTTACTAATAATATCATAAAATTCAAAACTCATTTTTAACTTTGTAAAAATGAGTTTTTTTATGTACAAATATTTTATACGGCCTATACTTTTTTTATTTGACCCCGAAAATGTTCATCATTTTACCTTTAAAATAATAAAGTTTACAGCAAAATTACCTTTTATACAATGTCCAAGAAATAAATATTACGGTATAAAAGACGATAAATTACATCAAAATATTTTTGGATTAAATTTTATTAACCCTGTTGGTTTAGCTGCTGGATTTGATAAAAATGCAGAACTTTTTAATGAACTTAAAGATTTTGGATTTGGATTTATAGAAATTGGTACCGTAACCCCTATACACCAACAAGGTAATCCTAAAAAAAGATTATTTAGATTAAAAAAAGATAAGGCACTTATCAATAGAATGGGATTTAATAATAAAGGGGTAGATAAAGTAATTGAAAATTTGAAAAAAAGAACATCAAAAACAATTGTAATAGGTGGAAATATTGGAAAAAACACAAATTCGTTAGCAGATAATTATATCAAAGATTATAAAATTAACTTTAAAAAACTTTTTCCTTATATTGATTATTTTGTAGTTAATGTTAGTTGCCCTAATGTTGGCTCAATGGCTAAATTACAAGATAAAGATTTTCAAATAGAATTATTAAATGAACTACAAGCATTAAATAAACAGCAAAATAAATCAAAACCAATTTTACTAAAAATATCGCCTGACTTAAATGACACTCAATTAGATGAAGTGATTGAAATAGTAGAAAAAACTAAAATTGATGGTGTTATAGCATCTAATACCTCAGTAGATAGAAAAGGTCTTAATACCTCTAAAGAAACATTAGAAAAAATTGGAAACGGTGGTCTAAGTGGCGTACCAATTAAAGACAAAAGTACGAGAGTAATTAAATACCTTTCAGACAAATCAAACAAAGCATTTCCAATTATTGGAGTTGGGGGGATAGCATCACCAGAGGATGCCATTGAAAAATTAAAAGCTGGCGCTTCATTAATACAAATATTTACAGGATTTATTTATGAAGGTCCAAGTTTAATTAAAAATATTAATAAAGAAATCCTTAAACAAAACATTCTTCAAAAATGAAAAACTTAAAGTTAATAGAATGTCCACGAGATGCTATGCAGGGCTTACACGATTTTATACCTACTGATATTAAAGTTAAATACATTAATCAGCTTTTAAAAGTAGGCTTTGATACCATTGATTTTGGTAGTTTTGTATCGCCTAAAGCTATTCCTCAAATGCGAGATACTGCAGAAGTATTAAAACAATTAGATTTATCTTCAACTACATCTAGACTACTCGCCATAGTAGCCAATAAACGAGGGGCTGATGACGCTGTGAAATTTGAAGAAATTGAATATTTAGGCTTTCCTTTCTCAGTAAGTGAAACGTTTCAACAAAGAAACACTAACTCATCTATAGACGAATCTTTACATAAAGTTGATGCTTTACAAGAAATTGCTACAAAACACAATAAAAAATTAGTGATATATTTATCAATGGCATTTGGAAATCCTTATGGCGACAAATGGAATGTAGATATAGTAGCAAAGTGGAGCGAAAATTTACACCAACAGTTTGATATAAATATTTTAGCACTTTCCGACACCATAGGTGTTTCAGAGCCTGATAATATCTCCTATCTATTTTCAAATTTAATTAAAGATTTTCCTAAAGTGGAATTTGGTGCCCACTTACACTCCACACCTCAAACAGCTTTAAAAAAAATAGAAGCAGCTTACAACTCAGGTTGTAGAAGATTTGATGGCGCCATTAAAGGATTTGGTGGTTGCCCTATGGCAAAAGATGAACTAACAGGAAATATGCCTACTGAATTGATGACTGATTTTTTTGAGCAACATCATATAGAAACAAATCTTAATCAAAAAGAATTTAAAAAATCAATGGAAATGGCGTTAAAAGTTTTTCCTAACTAGTATTATTATTAAATTATGAAGTATTTAATTATTGTAAGTTTAAGTTTAATATTTATAGGCTGTAAGTCAGCAGATAATCAAGTAAAGGAAGATGTTTTTCAATCTGATACAACTATCATCTCAAATACTTATCCCCCCATTAATAACAATACTGTTATTGATATTATGGAAAAACTTAAAGTTTGCACAACATCCGACACAATTAAAAATTTACCCCCTTGTTCTAATGAATATTTTAGGGTGTTTAAGTTAGGTCCCGACAAAGCTTATGACCAAGGCTTTATCCTTGAAATGAAAGCAGGTTCATTTGGAACACCAGTCGAACAAACATTAATAATTCATAAAGGATTTAATAAATATCAAATCATCAATCAATATCTTGGTTTTTTAGTCGAAACTAGAACCACAAAAAGTGGTTTTAACGACTTGCTAATGGCATACCAAGATAGTGAGATAGGAATAGTAGCTATTAAACACGTTTATGACGGTGTAAAATATCAGCCGGTAGAAGTAGAAGAAATTAACGGCTACTATATAAAAGAAAAACTAAAGGATTCTATAAATCATTTATTTATTGACAATTTTAACGCAGGATATTAATATGAAAGTATATACTAGAAAAGGCGACAAAGGCACCACAGGATTAATTGGTGGAACAAGAGTGCCAAAATATTCTTTAAGAATAGAAGCTTATGGAACTGTAGATGAATTAAACTCTTATATAGGTTTATTAAGAGACAAAACTATCAATAACAATTTTAAAAAAGGGTTGATAGAAATACAAGATAGACTTTTTACTCTTGGTTCATTACTGGCAGAAGATAAATCTAAATCTAAAATGACGTTGCCACAAATCCATCAAACAGATATTGATTTTTTAGAACAAAGTATTGATAAAATGGAAGAAGAATTACCGCCTATGAAATCATTCATTTTACCAGGTGGGCACGAAACAGTTTCATTTTGTCATATTTCAAGATGCGTTTGCCGAAGAGCAGAACGATTAGTAACAGCTTTAAGTGAGGAAGTAAAATTAGATGAACTAATATTAGCTTATTTAAATAGATTAAGTGATTATTTATTTGTTTATGGTCGTTATTTGAGTTTAAAATTAAATGCAGAAGAAATTCCATGGAAACCAAAAGTGTAAACAGCACTACTTTTAAAATATCAATCTAACCTCATCAAGATATTAAACCACTCATCATATAAAATATAATAGTTAAAAAGAAAATTGTCTTAAAATTTGGTTATAAAATTAAAAAATATACTTTTGCAAAAAAGTTAAACAAATTAAACTATGTATTGGACATTAGAATTAGCTTCATACGTTGAAGATGCCCCATGGCCGGCAACAAAAGATGAATTAATTGATTATGCTATGCGTATAGGCGCTCCATTAGAAGTTGTAGAAAACCTACAAGAAATAGAAGATGAAGGGGAGGTTTACGAGAGCATAGAAGATATTTGGCCAGACTATCCTACAAAAGAAGATTTCTTTTTTAATGAGGATGAGTATTAAATAATTATCTTACCTTAAAAGATTAAAATAAATTAACCCGCTAATTTAAGCGGGTTTTTTTATGCTTTTCTTTTTAAACTAAATAATAAATACTAAATTCGCAGTTCAAAATTTAACACAATGAGTTACGATATTATAGTATTAGGAAGTGGACCCGGCGGTTATGTAACTGCCATTAGAGCCTCACAATTAGGATTTAAAACAGCGGTTATTGAAAAAGCTGAACTAGGTGGTATTTGTCTAAACTGGGGATGTATCCCTACAAAAGCCTTGTTAAAAAGCGCCAACGTTTTTGAATACATTAATCACGCTAAAGATTATGGTATTACAGTTAAAGGAGCTGAAGCTGATTTTTCAGGTATGGTAAAACGTTCTAGAGGCGTTGCCGAAAAAATGAGTGGCGGTATTCAGTTTTTGATGAAAAAAAATAAAATTGACGTTATTAAAGGCTTTGGAAAAATTAAAGCTGGTAAAAAAATTGACGTTACTGATGATAAAGGTAAAACAACAGAATACTCTGCTAACAAAGGAATAATTATAGCCACTGGTGCTCGCTCAAGAGAACTACCTAACTTACCACAAGATGGCAAAAAAGTAATTGGGTATCGTGAAGCTATGACTTTACCTACTCAACCAAAAAAAATAGTTGTAGTTGGTTCTGGTGCCATTGGTGTTGAATTTGCTTATTTTTATAATACAATTGGTACTGAGGTTACAGTGGTTGAATATATGCCTAATATTGTACCTGTTGAAGATGTTGAAGTATCTAAACAACTAGAACGTTCGTTCAAAAAACAAGGAATGAAAATAATGACTTCTTCATCTGTAGAATCTGTCGATACATCAGGAAAAGGTTGTGTTGTTACAGTAAAAACCAAAAAAGGAGAAGAGAAAATTGAATGTGACATTGTACTTTCAGCGGTTGGAATTACAACCAATATTGAAGGAATTGGACTTGAAGATGTTGGAATTGCAACCGACAAAGGTAAAGTATTAGTAAATGACTACTATCAAACAAATATACCTGGATACTACGCAATTGGTGATATTACACCTGGACCAGCATTGGCCCATGTCGCTTCTGCTGAAGGTATTATTTGTGTTGAAAAAATTGCTAATCAACATGTAGAACCTCTTGATTACGGGAATATACCTGGTTGTACTTATTGTTCTCCAGAAGTTGCTTCTGTTGGAATGACAGAGAAAGCCGCTAAAGAAGCGGGATATGACATAAAAGTAGGTAAATTCCCATTTTCTGCATCTGGAAAAGCAACAGCTGCAGGTGCAACAGACGGATTTGTTAAATTGATTTTTGACGCTAAATATGGAGAACTACTTGGCGGACACTTAATTGGTGGAAATGTAACTGAGTTAATAGCTGAGTTAGTAGCAGTTAGAAAACTTGAAACTACAGGACACGAATTAATTAAAACAGTTCACCCCCACCCTACACTTAGTGAGGCTATTATGGAGGCTGCTGCTGCCGCTTATGATGAAGTCATTCATATTTAATAAATTTATTTTTATATGACAAAAAAAGCACTTGAACATCATCAAGTGCTTTTTTAATTTGCCCTACATAAATACTAAAAAAATACTGTTTAATTGTAAAAAGATACAAACAATAAGTAATTATAACTTTTTAAGAAAAATATTCGTAAATATTAAATAAGAATGACTTAATTTGTAGTTAGTATCTAGTTAAAAGTGGACAAATTTTATAATTTTATTTTTTTTGAGTAAGATTTTAATTTTCATCTATACTTAACAAAGATAAAAGTGATATAAACTAAAATGAAAGCAAAACAACTAATATCAGAATATATTCCGCCCATTAAATATACCGAAACGGGTGAAAAAGCATTGCAATGGATGAATGAATTTAGAGTTAGTCATCTAGCAGTATTGCATGGTAGGGAATATGTTGGCATTATATCTGATGATGACATTTACGACATGGTTGACCCTAAACATCAACTAAAGGAGGAATTTATCAATTTACCTAAACCTTTTGTATATGAAAATCAGCATGTGTACGACATTATGAAATTAATTGCTGATTTAAAAATTACGGTAATTCCTATTTTAGACGCTCACCACAAATACCTAGGGTGTACTGATTTACTATATTTAATGTCGCAAATAGTTGGCGTTGGTAGTATTAGAGAAAATGGAAGCATCATTGTTCTATCTATGGGAGAACGCGATTATTCCCTAACCCAAATTGCAAGAATTTGTGAAGAAAACAATGCTAAAATTTTAAGCTCTTATGTTAATTTTCACAAGAATAGTACTCAAATTGAGGTGACACTTAAAATTAATACTGATGATATTGAAAAAGTAATTAGAACTTTTGAACGGTACGATTATAACATAACCGAAACTTATTCTAAAGGAAATTACACAAAAGATATGAGTGATAGATATGATGAGTTGATGAACTATTTGAATATGTAATTAAAAAAAATGAAAGTAGCAATTTACGGCAGAAGTTTTGACAATAGTTTTTCGGTTTTTGTTCAAGAATTGATTGATATTATTAATGATTATAATTGGGGAATTACCTTTTACGAACCTTATTTTTCTTATTTAAAACCACGCCTAACCTTAGGTAGCAACATAGAAACGTTTAAAAAACATAAAGACATTAAAGATAGTGTTGATTTAATGATTAGTATAGGTGGAGATGGAACCTTTTTAGAAACCATTCATTTGGTTAGAGACAGTGGCATACCAATTTTAGGAGTTAATGCAGGACGTTTAGGTTTTTTGGCATCTACCCAAAAAGAGGATATAAAAGCAGTGCTACAACAAATTAAGGAAGGCAAATATCGCCTACAAAAACGTAGCATCTTAAAATTAAATAATGAATTAGATTTATTTGAAGGCGAGAACTATGCACTTAACGAATTAGTGGTACATAAAAAAGACAGCTCTAGTATGATTACTATTCATACGTATATAGATGATTTATTTTTAAATTCCTACTGGGCAGATGGACTAATCATAGCCACTCCCACTGGATCAACTGCTTATAGTTTAAGTTGTGGTGGTCCTATTTTAGTGCCAGGAGTTCGTGATTTTGTTATTACACCTATTGCACCACACAATTTAAACGTTAGACCCGTTGTTGTTCCTGACAGCAGACGCATTACATTAAAAATTGAAGGACGTAGCAAAGAATTTTTATGTGCTATGGATTCAAGGTCTGTACCTATTGACTCATCTATGGAATTGGTTATTACTAAAGCCAATTTTATGATAAACATTATTCAAACTGAAAATCAGAATTTTTTAAATACAATTAGACGTAAAATGTATTGGGGTGCAGATGAAAGAAATTAAAAATGCATACCACTTTTTTGATAAGGATAAGCGTTAAAAGTACCCGTAGCTACTGCAACCAATTCATCATTTTGATTATAAATTTCGCCCTTAGCAACTATAATTCTTTTCCCCTCAGAAATAATACTGCCTAAACCTTTTAAAACATCTCCTTTAAACGCAGGCTTAATGTAATTTATTTTAAATTCAACTGTGGATACCAAACACAAGTTTTTGGCAGATGACGTCAAAGCCGCTACTCCCATTATTCCGTCCATATATCCTGCTACCAACCCACCGTGAGCAGTTTTTGGTGTAGCTAAATGATGAGATTTTACCTCTAACTTGTACTCACACTTTCCATTACCATAACTAAGAAGTTCCATTTCATTAAAACGCCCAAATTGATTAGTTTGTTGATATATACTAATTAAAGTTTCTTCAAAGTTTTCCATACTACAAAATTAATTAATGATTACAATTACTAACTACTTTTATTTAGGTAAAATATTATCAATGTTATCGTCCCAGTTTACAGGTTTAGGTTTATGAAGTTTATTTAAGGATTTTGCCACAAGCATAGATACTGTAGCATCTCCTGTTACGTTAATCGTAGTTCTTAGCATATCTAGTGGTCTATCCACGGCAAAAATTAAAGTTAAACCTATGGCAATTTGTTCAGGTGTAAATTTTCCAACAGCCTGCAAAACAATTACAAGCATTACCATACCTGCTCCGGGTACTGCCGCCGAACCTATAGATGCCATCAGTGCGGTTAAAATAATTGTCATTTGATCTAATAATGTTAAATCTACGTGAAGGGCTTGCGCTATAAAAACGGCAGCAACTGCCTGATAAAGTGATGTACCGTCCATATTAATGGTTGCGCCAACAGGTAGCACAAATGAGGATACTTCTTTATCAACACCAATATGTTCTTCTACACGTTCTATGGTTACAGGCAGTGTTGCAGCACTACTGCTGGTTGTAAAAGCTAATAACTGAGCAGGGGCTAACTGTTTTAAAAACCAAAACGGATTCTTCTTTGTAAAAACAGCAACTAAAATACTGTAAAAAACAATCATTAACATTAACCCCAACACAACAGTACCTGAATAGGCTAACAACCTAACTAAAATTTCAGAACTTTCAGATGATACAACAACTGTAGCCAATAGAGCAAATACTGCAAATGGTGCTCCTAACATAATTAAATCAACCATTTTTAAAACAATGTCATTTAATCCATCAAAAAAGTCTTTAATTGGCTTAGATTTTTCTTCTGGTATCAAAAGCATAGCTATTCCAAAAAATATCACAAAAAATATTACTTGTAACATACTACCATTGTCTGATAAGGCTTTAAATAAATTAGAGGGCACCATATCTACTAAAAAATCTAACGGACCACTTTCTACTTGTTGATGTGCTGTGGTTAACTTTTTTTCTATATTTGAGTTTCCTGCATAAGTTTCTGTTAATTGGGTAATGGTTTCATCCGATATGCCTTTTCCGGGTTTAATAAAATTAACCGCTAACAAACCAATTGTAATTGCCACTACTGTTGTTCCTATATAAATGAGTATAGAACGTCCTCCAATTTTGGCAAATTTTGAAATGTCTTTTAAATCAGAAATTCCTTTTAACAATGAAGCGACAATTAAAGGTATGGCTATCAATTTAAGTAAATTAACAAAAATTGTCCCCCAAGGTTTAATCCAACTGATAATAAATGGTTTGCCCCATAATGTTTTGGTCATTAAAAATCCAAAAACAACACCTAATAGCATTCCTATTAAGATTTTTAAATGTAAAGGCAATTTATTTTTCATTTTATGTATTTATTTAAAAGTGGAAATATAAATATAAATATAGATAAAAAAAAACCTAATACGATATTTGTATTAGGCGAAATTGTTTAAAGTCAAATCATAAGTTAAAAATGATTCTTTTATCGTCTGCCTTCGTTATTTTTTCTTAAAAGCATTAATGGCATTTACTGTAAAATCTGACAATACCAATTTACCAGACATAGCGGCTCGTTCTTTTAATAAATTGTCCCAATGCTCAGTTCCTTCCCAAAAAATTTGCTTTAATAAACGCATTGCTTCAGGATTTGAATTTGCCAATTTGTTTGATAAAGTTTCTATGGCGTTGTCCATTTCAGTCGCAGAATCAAATATTTCAGTGTATAATCCTTTTTCTTTAGCCCACTCAGCTGATTGCCATTCGGTGGCATCAATGGCTAACTGCGACATTGCAGACATTCCAATTTTTCGTTGAACTGCTGGCCCTACAACAAATGGTCCTATTCCTACTGCAAGCTCTGATAATTTTACTGAAGCAAATTTTGTAGCAAAACAATAATCAACAGCTGAGGCAACACCTACTCCTCCTCCAACAGCTTTTCCTTGCACTCTTCCTATAATTAATTTAGGACATTTTCTGCAAGCATTAATAACATTAGCAAAACCAGAAAAGAACGTTTTACCGGTTTCAAAATCTTTAATTGAAATTAATTCATCAAAACTTGCTCCTGCACAAAATGCACGTTTACCTGCTGATTTTAATACAATAACTTTTACTTTGTCATCTTTTCCTAACTCTGTTATTGTTGTGGCTAACTTATGAAGTATTTTACCGGGCAAAGAGTTTGATAAAGGGTGTCCAAATTCTATGGTTGCTATGCCTTTATCATTGATGTCAAAATTAACGTATCCCTCGTCAATTGCACTCATATTTAATTACAGTTTTGTTTTAATGTTGTTTCTACTTTTATATCTACCTCTGACCATAATTTACTTACGCCGTCCTCACCTGTGTGTAATTCTTTGCAAGCAGTGTTTAAAGATTCTACGGCAGGTTGCGCCTCAAAATCATCTAAATTAATGGTAGCATTAAAAATTACTGTTTGATTTTCAACTGTGATTTGTCCTTCGTAATCAACAGATTTACCATTCATTGTAATTTCAACAACAGCATTGGTTTCTGTAATACTTTTAATCAAAACCGAAATGATTTCGGTGTGTTCCATAGCACCAAAAAACAAGCTGTCAATTTTTTTATCTCTTTCGGGATTATCAGAGTTAACCGAGTTAACAGGTATTGTTATTGTTGCTGAGTTTAAAGATTGTATCATAAACTCGTTACCATTATTAGGGACTAATACATCAAAATTATCAAATTTTCCACTTACTCCTTTTTTAGCTGTTGTTTTAAAAGCTGTCCAATTAATTACAGTGGTTTCTGGTTGATAATTATAAGTACAAATTTGTACTTCATCTACTTGCTCTTCTGTTTTGGTTTCTTCATTATTTGCCTCAGTACAAGCAAATAAAAGTACTGATAGTGCTGTTCCAAAAAATAATTTACGTTTCATCATCATACAATTTATTTTAATTAGTTTTAAGCAAAGATATACAATTTATGATATTCTACTCCAATTAGGTTTAGATTGTAGTATTTTTTTAAGTTGAATGGCTATTTTTTGATGTTGAGGTTCTGTAAATTTTGAGTCCTTTTCAAGTAACTCTCTTGCTTTTTCTCTTGCTAAAGTAACCAACTGTCCATCTTTGGCTAAATCGGCAAGTTTTAAGTTTAAAATCCCCGATTGTTGAGTCCCCATAATGTCGCCAGGGCCACGTAGTTTCAAGTCTGCTTCTGATATTTCAAAACCGTCAGAGGTTCTCACCATTGTTTCCATTCTATACTTGGCATCAGCACTTAATTTATTACCCGTCATTAAAATGCAGTATGATTGCTCAGCACCACGCCCTACCCTACCTCTTAATTGATGTAATTGAGATAAACCAAATTTCTCAGCAGATTCTATAATCATTATACTTGCATTAGGTACATTAACACCAACTTCTATTACAGTTGTTGCTACCATTATGTTAGTGTTTCCCTCTGCAAAAAGTTTCATTTCAAAATCTTTGGCCTCTGATTTCATTTGTCCGTGTACTATGCTGACATTGTATTTTGGTCTCGGAAAACGCCTTAAAATACTTTCATAACCATCCATTAGGTTAGCATAATCCATTTTTTCAGACTCTTTAATTAACGGATAAACAATATATACTTGCCGTCCTTTATTAATTTCTGTCTCAATAAATTTGAACACTTTTAGTCTTGAACCTTCAAAATAATGTCTGGTTTGAATGGTTTTTCTACCCGGAGGTAGTTCATCTATGACGCTTACGTCCAAATCACCGTAAAACGTTAACGCCAACGTTCTTGGTATTGGGGTTGCTGTCATCACCAAAACATGAGGGGGTAAGTCGTTCTTTTTCCACATTTTAGAGCGTTGTGCCACACCAAATCTATGTTGTTCATCAATTACAGATAGTCCTAAATTTTTAAACTTAACTTCATCTTCCAATAAAGCGTGTGTGCCTATTAAAATATGAATTTCTCCAGACCTTAATTTTTCGTGTAAAATTCTTCTGTCCTTTTTTCTGGTTGACCCTGTTAGCAAAGCCACTTCAACGTTCATTTGTTTTAAAAACTCACAAATAGTAACGTAATGCTGATTGGCTAAAATTTCGGTTGGTGCCATTAAACAAGCCTGATAATCATTCCCTAAAGCTATAAGCATTGACATTAGCGCAACAAGTGTTTTACCACTACCAACATCTCCTTGTAACAATCTATTCATATGCATTCCACCTTGCATATCTTTTCTTATTTCTTTCAATACTTTTTTTTGGGCATTTGTCAAATTAAAAGGTAAATGATTTTCGTAAAATTCATTAAAAAAAATACCTATTTGCTCAAAATTATATCCTTTAATACGTCTTTGTGTTATTTGTTTTCTGATGAGTAATTCTAATTGTAGAAAAAAAAGTTCTTCAAACTTAACTCTAACTTGTGCCTTTTTTGCCTCATCAAAGTTTTTAGGGGAATGTATGGCTTTTATAGCTTCCTCTCTACACATTAAGTTCAAATCTCTAATTATCCAATCGGGTAAATTTTCAGGTAATTGTCCTTTAATTTGTGGTAATAAATTTTTAATAATTTTTTCTATCCCCTTACTGTGTAGATATGACTTTGTTAACTTATCTGTACTATGATAAACCGATTGTAAACCTGTTTCAAGAGGCATATTGGTAATTATCTCTTCAAGTTCTGGATGAGATATATTCCATTTTAAACCAAATTGTTTGGCCTTGCCATATAATTTATAGGGTGTGTTTAATTTCAACGTCTTTATTAACCAACTTGCCCCAGTAAACCAAATTAACTCTATGGTACCTGTTTCATCTCTAAATATAGCTGTCAAACGCTTTCCTCTTCCTTTACCTGTTTCTTTAATTGATGTTATTTTGCCTTTTAATTGTACATAACCTTCAATGTGTGGTATATCTTTAACCTTATGAATAATGGTTCTATCAACATACCTAAAAGGAAAATAGTTTAGTAAATCTTCATATTTATAAATGTTTAACTCTTTTTTTAATGCTTCTCCTTTTTTAGGACCAACACCTTTTAAATATTCTATTGGGGTATGTAGCAAGTTAGACATTGCTACAAATATATAACAAACAAAAAAGTTAGTGCATCAATGCACTAACTTTTCTAATCTAACAAGGTAATAACTTTTTATTGTTTGATAATTTTTACTGTTTTAACAATTTCAGTGTTAGAAATGATTACAAATTGGTAAACACCATTTGCCAACTCCGATAAATCTATTTGCTTAGCGCTTGCCTCTGTTAAAATTAACCTTCCATCTAAACCGTAAACATTTACAGTATAATTATTCATATCAATTGATAAATTAACTATATTATTGGTTGGATTTGGATAAATACTAATATTAGAATCACTTTTTCTATCAACACTAACAATGTTTGAATAAGATACTTTCCCATCAAAATCAGTTTGTTTTAATCTATAATATGAA
>DQTE01000283.1 GCA_015662905.1 Crocinitomix sp.
CTAAGAAGCGATTGAAGCTGTTTTTAGAAAAAAACAACTTTTGAGACTGTTCGTTAAACAATTATTCTACCTACTGCATTGGCAACAGGAGGTAAAGTTTTGTATAGTGCTTTAAATTGTTCATGATTTAATTGTTGTGAAGCGTCAGACTTGGCAACTTTAGGGTTTGGATGAACTTCAATAATTAATCCATCAACGCCCATGGCAGTACAAGCCCTTGTTAAATCGGCAACCCCGTAAGCGTGTCCCATGGCATGCGATGGGTCTAAAATTACAGGTAAATTTGTGTATTCTTTTAAATAAGCTACACCAGTTAAATCTAAAGTAAAGCGTGTTTTGGTTTCAAAAGTTCTAATACCTCTCTCACAAAGGGCAACATTATCATTTCCACCCGACAAAACAAATTCAGCGCATTGTACAGTTTCTTGCAAAGTTGAACCAAAGCCTCTTTTAATCATTACAGGTTTATTGGTTTTAGCACAAGCACGTAAAATCCCTTGGTCATACATAGCCTTAGCGCCAATTTGAATAATATCCGAATACGCTATCACTTCATGAACGTGAGTTGCATCTCTTACTTCTGTAATAATAGCTAATCCATGTTCCTCTCGCATTTTAGCAAGTAATTTTAGCCCCTCAAGTCCTAAGCCCTGAAAACTATAAGGAGAAGTTCTTGGTTTGTAGCAACCCGCCCTTAACATAGTTAAGTTTAATTCTTTTAACAAGGCAGATGATTGTTGTATTTGTCCCTCTGATTCAACAGAACAAGGGCCACCAATTAAAATAGTGTGGTTTGTGTTACCCCCAATTTTTACATTACCAAATTGAATCTCTCTAGTTTGAGGCATGTATTCTCTTGAAGACAATTGCATATCGTTTGGAAAAACAAATGTCTCTATAACATCACTCGTATAATTTGGGTTAACCTCTTTTTGAGATGACGAAGAAATAAGCACATATTTATCCTCTTTTTCAATCAAAAAGGCTTTATTATCTTCTGCAATTTGATGGGCTTTGTCTAAACCAATACTCTTTTTTAAATGGATAATCATAATTCTCCTTTAATTAAATTTATAAAATTAACGGTGCCAACCGCTTGTTTTTTGTTATTAACAACAGGCAAGTATAAAATAGGCCTACTCTGCTTTTTAATAAATCTTAATAACTGATAAACAGTAAAATCTTTACTAATAATTAAGGGGGTTCTATTTATAATATTGTCAATATTTAGCGCATTCAAATCATTGATGTTATTTAGCAAACCTTGTCTTAAATCGGCATTGCCAATAATCCCCTTAAATTCATTGTTATTTCCTACAATAGAAACAAACCCCATTTTACCTTTATTCATCACATTTAACACGTTAGCAAGTGTCAAATCTGCATCATTAATGATAGGACTTTCATCTAAATCAAGCATAAAATCTTTAACCAAAAAATGAGATTCAATCTCATTAAGTTTTAAGTTCAACAAAGCAGAACCAATCGTAGATGAATTAAATAAATACGACCCCGATACAGAAGCATACACCCCCATATTTCTTAAAATAAAAGACACCTCACCATTAACCCCCCCATCTACATGTATTTTTTTATTAGGATATTTCTTTTTAAAATCTCTAATACGTCTAAAATTTCTTTTATCAAACTTGCCACCACTCTCCCCCGGAATAGTTGCCATAAACAAAATAAAGTCAAAATCATTTTTATAACGTTCAAAAACATCAATGGGCGTATTTGAAGTAATGGCTAAACCAAGCTTACCTCCAAATTCTTTAGGAATATTAAGTGTTTTGTTTTCCAAATCCTCATACTGAAAAGTAACATATTCAATGTCAAAAGTTTGCAAAGCAGGATAAAACCGTTCTGGTTTTGGGGTAATAATATGCAAGTCAATAGGTATGTTAGAGTGCTGTTGCATAAGTTCAATATCAGCAAAAACGTTCAAATCATCTTTACAATCTACATGAATCATGTCCACATGATGGTCGTTAAGATTGCTGATGGTTGTAACTACATCATTGTTTTTGTCTGAATATATAGAAGCTGAAATTTTCAATGTTTTAAATTTAGAGGGTAAAAATTAGCGTCACAAATTTCAATTTTAAAATTCAAATTTGCAAATACTTTTTGACGAATATCTTCTTCTAAAAAAGTCAACGCTTTAACTTTTTGAGGCGGAAGACTATCAAATTTAGAGTTTAAAATCATTTTTAGCACAAAGCTGTCAGCAGTTGAGGTTAACTTTACCGAGTGCTTATGCTTTAAAATTAAATTATTCTCTTTAAAATATTGACCAATGCCGTTAACGTATTCAATAGGTGTTTTAGAGTAGTAAACCTCTAAGTTGCCAAATTCTTTTTTATTTCCAAAACTCTTACTACAGCTCCAGAATAAAAATAAAATAGTCAGATATGTTACGTTTTTTAATGTCATTTATTAACCCCCAAAGGTAATGAATTAAAATTGAATTATGAGTGGAATTACACTATCATTTTCGGTAATATTAACCAAAACATAATTGTCATTTGTACCGTTGCCCATACCAGAAGCAATAAATTTAACATTATCAGAATACCTAAAAGTGTAAGGCGTAACAGCACTTCTGCACCCAACATCTCCTGAAAACAAATACACAGTTTGTTGATAAGCTTTTAATAGAGGATGAATATCGCTCCAATAATTTGTTTCGCCAGGGTAATGAGGCAAATAATTAATTATAATTTCGGGGTATTTTTCTGGTGTCCACCAAATCAATTCATGAGTAAAAATAAAGGTGTTTGTTACCTTACCCTTATTAGCAGTTAAGGTATAATAAACAAATCATTCTGATGATTAAAAGCATAATATGTTTGATTAAAAATAGAATCAAATATTTGAGTACCATCATGGTTACCCTTAGCAATGTGTATAGGAACATTAAACAAATTAATATCATCAAGTGCAGCTTGCCAATAATCAGGTGAAGGCTTTTTTACTACATCTCCTGTAAATATACCTAATTCAATTTTTGGTGTTTTATTTATTTGGTTGATACGGTTTTTAAAAGGTGGATATAACCCCAGCTGGTCATGCATAGGATTACCATAAGTATGCCCTGCCACAAAAAACGCATATTTTATTCTGTTAGTTTCCTTTTGAGTTTTAGGCTCCGTACAGTAACTTAAAAAAAGTAATGCCCCCACACCCAAAACCATCTGTTTAAACGCATAACCAACAGAAAAGGAATCATTTATTAGATTATTACGGATGTACATTAGGTATAGACGTCAAACAGGTGCAAATTGACTTTTAATTTTAGTTAAAATTTGATTTGCAATTTTTAAAGCATGATAACCATCATTAATCGAGACAATAGGCGTTTCATTTTTAACAATAGAATCATAAAAATTAATCAATTCATCTTTAATAGCGTTGGTGTCGTCTAATTCAGGGTTAAAAATTTCAATTTTTTTCTTTCCTTTCCCTTCGCCTAAATCAAAAACAATATCAAAAGGGTCGGGTTCATTAGTTAAGGTTGTCATTTTAACCACTTCCATTTTTTTATCTAAAAAATCAACCGAAATATAGGCGTCTTTTTGAAAAAATCTTGATTTACGCATATTTTTTAATGAAATTCTGGATGCCGTTAAATTAGCAACGCAACCATTGTCAAATTCAAGTCTTACATTGGTTATATCAGGCGTTTCACTAACAACAGCCACACCACTTGCACTTACTTTTTTAACATTTGATTTAACCGTACTTAAAATAATATCCAAATCATGAATCATTAAATCTAAAACAACAGGCACATCAGTACCTCTAGGGTTATATTGAGCCAAACGGTGCGTTTCAATAAACATAGGCTCATCAATATACGGTAAGGCAGCCACAAAAGCAGGATTAAATCGCTCAACGTGCCCTACTTGAACAAAAACACTCGCCTCATTAGCCAACTTAATTAACTTTTCAGCCTCCTCATCTGTTTGGGTAATGGGTTTTTCAATAAATACGTGCTTACCCTTTCTAAGTGCTTTTGAAGCAATATCAAAGTGCGATAGAGTAGGGGTAACAATATCAATACAATCAACTACGTATAATAAATCGTCAACAGATGAAAATCTTTTAATGTTAAATTGATTAGAGGCCTGTTGCGCATGTACATCATTAGGGTCAAAAAAACCAATAAATTCAAATTTGTCTTTTAATTCGTTAATCAGTTTTGCGTGTATTTTGCCAAGGTGTCCAACACCAAATAAGCCAATTTTTAACATAAAAGAAAGTTTTGCACAAAGGTAAACGCAAAATAATCAAATACGTTTGCCAAAAAAGGTTTTTATTAACAAATATTTTTTAGTCAAATAAAAACTATTCCGCTACAACCTTTAAGGTGTTTTTAACTTCCTTGGCTATTTCTTTGGCTTTATCTAAAGAGTGATTAACCACCGTTACGTGTCCCATTTTTCTAAAAGGTTTAGTAATAGCCTTGCCGTAAATGTGCGGTTTAACTCCCTTCCATTCAAGCACCTTTTCCAAACCTAAATATTTTACCTTACCCACCTGGCCCTTTTCGCCTAACAAATTTATCATTACAGACGCATTAGTAATTTCAGTACTACCAAGCGGAAGGTTTAAAATAGAACGCAAATGTTGTTCGTATTGAGACGTAATATTCCCCTCAATAGTTTGATGACCGCTATTGTGAGGGCGCGGAGCAATTTCGTTAACCAATACCTCACCATCTTTAGTTAAAAAAAACTCAACAGCTAAAATACCCACCATTTTAAGCTTGGTAATAATTTTTTTGGCAATGTTTTGCGCCTTAGTTTCAATACCAGCCTCAACCTGAGCAGGCGAAATTAAAAACTCAACCAAATTAGCCTCTGCATTAAATACCTGTTCCACAAGCGGAAAACATTTAACCTCACCCTTAGCGTTTCTACCAACAATCACTGACAATTCTTTTTCAAAATCAACAAACTTTTCTAAAACAGAGGGCGCATCAAATCCCTTAACAATATCCGCCTCACTTTTAATAGGTACAACCCCTTTGCCGTCATACCCGCCCTTACGGATTTTTTGCATAAAAGGCAACTGAAGAATGTATTGTTTTAAATCATCTTGTCTCTCAATTAAATAAAACGGTGCAGTAGGGATATTTTGGTCCTTATAAAATTGCTTTTGTATGCCTTTATCTTGCACAAGCTCAATAATACGTGGCTGAGGATACACCTTAACCCCCTCCTTCTCCAAATCGTATAAAGCCTTAACATTTACATTTTCAATCTCAATAGTCAGTACATCTTTATCTTTACCAAAATAATACACATCCTCATAATCAGTAATATTACCAAAAGTAAACAAGTGCGCCACTTCTCTCGCAGGCGAATAACCACTGTTATCCATAATGTAAACCTTTACATCTAAATTAGCAGCCTCCTGAATAAACATTCGCCCTAACTGACCACCACCTAAAATACCAAGTTTAAAATGCGGATGATAAAAATGCTTCATTAACCAATAGAATTATTTGCGCAAATATAGTTTTTTACACCAAACAATAAAAATAATAACACAATAAATATAAAAGCTGTTGACAGTAAAAGGTACTTACAGATTTAAAGTAACAAGTGTTGGGCTTTTCTTTTGGGCGTTCAAGCGGGCTATCCATTATAGTGTTTAATTTAAAACAAATAATTTGTAAAGCTTTAAATGCACTTCCGCTGGTCGTAATTTAAACCTAACAAATTCTAATGTTTTATACCTTAAACAGCTGCCATTCCTATCCCTAACGCAATAAAGTTGCATAAAGTCAAATAATAAGTTAAAAAATGATGTATTAGGTCATTTTGAAATTTGGTTGGTATAACAACGGTAGGCCTTTTCTTTTGGGCGTTTTAACAAATAATATTATTAATTGTGTTGATAAATTAGAAAATTCTAGTATATTTGAAGAGTATAGATGAGTAATTATAATTTTAATATAAGATTAGTAACAATTTTGGTTGCTTTTTGCAGTTTTTTTTCTTACACACAAAATAAAAATACAAGTTGGCGTAATAAAGATTCTACTCTAATAGAGTTTACGCCACACCCAATAAAAAAAATTGTTTTTGGTACTGAAACAGCAATGTTCTATGCAAGTAATATAGATACAATTACTTGGAAAAATAAACGATTTAGTATATTTAGTTGGGAACCTCACCTTTCATACTATCCAATTAATAATTTTGGTTTTGGAATAACTAGTAGAATAATACATTTTCAATCAAATTTTTTACCTGACCAGTTTACATCATACGAAATAGGAGTGAGTACAAGATGGTTTTTTCCTGTAAAAATTAACTATCCTTATCTAGACAGATTTACATTTTCAAGTGAATTTTCTTTTTCCAAAGCTAACTATTATTACGACAAATTAGGTATGAGATTTTTTGTTGATAATATGGCGCAAAATCTAATAAAAATACCATTGATTACTAGTTTTAGGTTGGTTAATAATCTAAATATAAGAATAAGCCTCAGGTACATTAACTTTATTGGTCAATTTCAAAATGCTGAATTGTCATTCGGTTTTGAGTATTATATATTAAAGAAAAAGAAGAAATGAAAAACATATTATTTGTCTGGTTTATTATTCTAAATTTTAATGTGTTTACACAAAAAAATGAAGATACATATTTTCTTAAAAGCTTTAAAGTAGGTAGCTCATTAACCTACATTTGGGATGATGGTAATTATTCAGTACCAGGTTTATATAGATATAATGAATATACGTATAATTTTAATGTTGAAACTTCATTGGACAAAAAGACGAGAATAGGTTTTCAGCTATTATCAATTTACGCAAATACGTTTAAAGGTGGTTTAACAACCAAAAATAATTTTCTCTTCTATGGTATGTTGCTAAAACGTGTTTTAATCACAAAAAGAATATACAATTTTTATATCGAAACCTCAGTTAATAGGTCAAATATGGCTAGTGATTTTATTAAGGAAGAGCCATATACAAGAGATAATACTTATCATTTAGGGTTAGGGGGCAGTGTGGATTTTTATCTTCTTAGAAAAAAATATCATACTTTATCGTTAGAGTTAGGTTTTTACAATTATATTATATTAAACAAAATTGTAGCAAAAACTAATTTCACTCAATATATTGTAGGGCTAAACTATAGGTTTGGAAAAATATAGGTCATCTAAATCTACACTTTAAACGCTTTATACGGTAAAACACAGTTTTACCTAAAAAATAAATGTTAAAAAATTTGGAAGTTGTTTTTTTTACACTTGCAAAGTTAAATATTAAAAACGCTTTTAATATAACACCGTTTAAAAAGATGATCTTTTAAATGTAAATATTAAATTAAAAAATAAAATGCAAAAAATAATTTTATATCTACTTTTTTAAACAGTTATAAATATAGTTTTTACCCAAAATAAAATTAGGTAAGAAAAGTTGTGGCATAACCAACCGTACAATAAAACCATCAAACGTTGCAAAAATAAATTCGTCTTTTAAACGACTTTACTTTAAAATTGATAATCAACACTATTATAGTGTAGGTGTTTTTTGGGGTAAGATAGAAATGCATCTCAATATAAAATCTGATATACACTTAAAAAGATGTGTATCTATTAGTAATAGAGGAAAAAAAATTCAATAAAAAATAAAACAATACGTTAACCTTAAAAAAAGTTTGCTATGAAATATTTATTAACAACAATTTTAATGTTAACTACTTTCTGCTCTTTTTCTCAAAATGAGTATATTACTTTAGGGAAAAGAAAAAATATTATGTGGGGTAGGAAAATTGACTCAATAAACTTAGCTAACAAGAATACATATTATTACCCCATTTATTTTAAAGCTAATGATTCTAAATTCTCTAAGGCAGGCATCTATGGTGGGCATTTGTACCAACATTTGAATTATTCGATAAATTCGGTAAATACTAATTTTTATAAATTTAGAAGATGTAAAATATGGAGTCATGTTTTGTTAGGGAGCTCAATAACTTTTTTATCAATTTGGACATATAGAGGAGCCCTTTATTATGCAACTACTGGAGATAATAATCTATACAATATGTATTTAAAAAATGGTCAATTTCTTGTTTTATTAGGCTATGCTTTTAGCATTACAAGTTCTATTCATTTGAACATAAGAGGAGATAAAAAACTAATTAACTCAGTTAAAGCACACAATCAAGGCTTAAAGCACAGGTTGTAAACGTATGATTAACCATAACATTTAACTGGACAATTGTCTATTTACCTATTCCTAACATCATCAATAAGTTGTATTTAGTATATTTAAAAAAAATATTTTTTTTGTTTGCAAACAAATATGCTTTGCATATTGAATTTACGACTTACAATTCCCAACCAAATCTTTTGGTTAAAACAGTATTGATTAAAGCCGTTAGTCTATCGTTTTTTATTTGAGATAAAACATCACTCACAAA
>DQTE01000306.1 GCA_015662905.1 Crocinitomix sp.
AATTAGCACTATTAACCTATCTATGGATAAAGTTAAAAGTTTACCCGTTTTATTAGGTGAAACAGACATCATCAAAACAGCTCAGTTAATGCCTGGTATTCAATCTGGTAGTGAAGGTTCAAGTGGAATGTATGTTAGAGGAGGAGGTCCCGATCAAAACTTAATCCTATTGGATGGCGTTCCAATTTATAATGCAAATCATTTATTTGGTTTTTTTAGTGTTTTTAATGCTGATGCTATTAATTCTGTAAAAATTATTAAAGGAGGATTTCCCGCCCGTTATGGTGGAAGACTATCATCAGTTATTGATATCAGAATGAATGAAGGAAACATGAATGAATACCATGGGGAAGGGAGTATTGGTATTATTTCTTCTAAATTTATGTTATCTGGACCAATTCTAAAAGGTAAAACATCTTTTATGATATCAGTTCGTAGAACATATATTGACCTTTTAATGAGGCCTATAATTTCTTCCATTAATCAATCATCTTCAAATTACAAAGCTGGCGGTGGTTATTTTTTTTATGATATAAACGGAAAGATTAACCACACCATCAACAAAAAAAACCATTTATATTTTAGTGCCTATACAGGTAAAGATAAATTTTATATAAAAGATGAGTACAAGTTTTATGACTACGATTCTCTAAAATACAGATATAATACTACTGATGGAAAGATACAATGGGGAAACCAAATTTTTGCGCTTAGGTGGAACCATCAATATGGTCCGAAACTATTTTCTAATCTTACCCTTCATTATAGTAATTATAAATTTGTAACTGGTTTTGAAGATACTGAATTTATTGATGGAAAAAAAGATTCTCCAATATATTTTAATTCTTTTGAATACTTATCAGGAATTCAAGATTGGGGAGGTAAATTAGACTTTTATTATTACCCCAACCCTAAGCATAAAATTATTTTTGGAATTGGTGATACTTATCATACATTTTCTCCTGGAATTGCAACATCAGTTTTTCAAACCGGAAGTGCAATATCAGATACAACATTTGGTTCATCTAAAACCTACTCTCATGAATTTTATGGTTACATTGAAGATGATTATTCAATCACAAAAAAATTAAGTGTAAATTATGGCTTACACTTTTCAAATTTATACGTCAATCAAACTTATAGAAAAAGTTTACAACCAAGAATAGCGGCAAACTATATCTTAGACGAGAACTCATCCGTAAAATTATCATATAGCTCTATGACTCAGTTTTTACATTTATTATCTAACACCTCTGTGGGATTACCAACTGATTTTTGGGTGCCTGCTACTGATAAAACCCCTCCACAAAGAGGTCATCAAATAGCTGCTGGTTATACAAGAGATTTAGGTAAAGGATACAATATTAGTTTTGAAGGGTATTATAAAATTATGAAAGACATCATTGCTTATAAAGAAGGTGCAAGTTTTTTAACCGTTGGCAAAGATTGGCAAAAAATAGTTGAGATTGGTAGAGGATGGAGCTATGGAGCCGAATTACTTTTTGAAAAAAAGATTGGAAAAATTACAGGTTGGTTGGGTTATACTTTATCGTGGACATGGAGACAATTTGACAATATAAATTTCGGAGAACCTTACCCTTTTAAATATGATAGACGTCACGACATCAGCTTGGCCTTAACTTACGATATAAATGACCATATTGATTTAGGTGTGGTTTGGGTGTATGGAACTGGTAATGCTGTTACCCTCCCTATTCAACAATATCAAGAACTTGTTGAACCCTATTCTGCAAACAACTACGGATATTATTGGGGAAACACTGCCGTTCAATACTATGAGAAAAAAAATGATTTTAGAATGCCTGCATATCATAGATTAGACATTGGTGTTAATATACATAAAAAGAAAAAATGGGGAGAAGCTACTTGGAGCTATGGGTTATATAATGCTTACAACAGACAAAATCCTTTTTATATTGAATACGGTTATTTACAAAATGATTTTTCTCCAAATCCTCAAAAAGTATTAAAACAAAGAAGTTTATTTCCTATAATACCTTCAATTAGTTATTCATTTAAATTTTAAAACAATGAAAAGAAAATTATATTTAATTATTCCTATAATAGTGCTGTTACTTGCTTGTGAAAAAGAAATAATCATTGATCAAGGAGAATACGCGCCTAAAGTAACTTTAAATTGTTTATTGAACCCCATATCAGACACTATTGAATTGACCTTATCCGAAAGTAGAGATATGCTTTATGACAAATCAACTTTTCCACCCATAACTGGTGCTAACGTTACAATAACAGATAACGGCGTAAACATAGGTGCATTTACAGAATTACCAGATGGTAAATATATTTTACCTTATACCGTAATACCTAATCACACTTATTCTATCCAAGTTACCAATACTAAATTTAATGATGTAAAAGCTACAACCATAGTACCTAGCCCTGCCTCACTAATGGCTTTTAATGTTGAGTTAGGTTCTGTTGAAAATAACCTTAAAGCCAATATAAGTGTAATTTTTCAAGATGAAGCAAATGTTAATAATTATTATGGGTTTTCATTTGAAAGAATTGACACTAACAAATATGAATCTCCCCCTTCTTACCCTGGCTATGAATATCATCCACCATATCCTAACAGATATTTTTGTTCATCAGATATAAACATTGAATACCCCGAAAAAGATATAGAAGGAGATGTTTGCTCAGATTTAATCTTACTTACTGATTTATCTTTTGATGGACAACAATATCAATTTAATTGTTCTAACTCATATTATATATACTATAACGGAAATCAAAATTATGACGACACGACATTTTATACAAAAATAAAATTATTTTTAAAAACTTATAATTATGACTACTATTTGTACTCTCTTAGTTTAAACCTCTTTAAGTATAATTATGGAAACCCTTTTGCTGAACCGGTTAGAATTTATAGTAATATTGAAGGTGGTTACGGTATTTTTGGCTCTCTTAACGTAGCTGTAGATTCTATAGAGTTTAATTAAATTAACGCTCTAATATCCTTTAACTATTCTCCTATAAAACACTTCTCCGTTAAAGGTTGTTACTTTTAAAATATAAATACCAGAGCGGTATCCCTTTAAATTTATGGTTAAGCTGTTAGTATTGGTGTCTACAATTTTAAGCATTTTACCGGTTTGACTCATCAATTCTACCTTTGATATTCTTTTATCAGAAATACTTACCGTTAGTAAGTCTTTTACAGGGTTTGGGAAAATAGATAAAATCTGTTTGTTAGTTTGCAATACTGAAATTGCACTAGAAAAATAAACGTCTCCATTAAAATCTACTTGTTTTAATCTATAATAAGTAACACCAGTATAAAATTTAAAATCCTTAAAAGTATAATTGGTTGTTGATGTAGAAAAACCTTGTGCTTTTACATTTGTGACATCACTCCAATCTTGTCCGTTTTTGCTACGCTGTAATGTAAAATAATCACTATTGGTTTCTGATAGCGTTGTCCAATTAATTTGGTTAAAGTCTTTATATCCAGTTGCCATAAACCTTGTTAACTCAACGGGTAGAACTATTGGCGTTGTAATGGTTATATCATTTACAGCAAAAGAGGGGTCAGTTCCTATGCCATCATCATTATTCTGCCATCTAAAAGCAATCCTTAAATTGGGGATATTATCACAAGCTGACGGTAAAGCTATGCTATAAGCTGTCCATAATCCTTGACCGCTAACACACACTGGTGTTTTAGGCGAATCGACTAAAAGAGCCCAGCTTACACCCCCATCTGTACTATATTCTACAACACAATTATCAATCGATCCATCACCCAATTCAATATAATCAAAATTTAAGGTTAAATTTGAAAACCCTACAGTATTGATATTTAAAGATTGTGACCTTCTATCTGTATTTGTACATAACCCTAACCAACATAAACCGCCCGCATCATAAGCCGCTCCTAAGTCACCAGCCGTGGTAGAGCCTAAATGTAAGGTTTGATTTGTACCACACCCTGCTCCACAACTACCAACTGACATTCCATTTTCTTGACAAGACACATACCACAAATTAGCATAATTACCTTGTACACCAATGTCTTGATTTAATATTCCCCAGTTACTACCTGAGCCTGCGTTTCCATCAAAATCTTCAGACCAAACTACGGTTTGCGCTCTTGATTTATTAAAATAAACCAAAACCAAAATAGGTAAAATATACTTTAACAAACTAATCATTTTATCCAAATTTACTGCAATTTACACTATTTTTAGCACCTAATTATTACCGTTTATGTAAAATTTAAAGCTTTATATTAGTATCTACACCTAAATTAAATACATTTGTAACATGAGATTTATATTAGCTACACTCTTTTTAAGCGTTGTTTTTACCTCAAAAGCGCAACAAGGTTACTCTCAACCAAAAATTGGGATTTATTATGGTAAAATAATTCATAAAAAAACATTAAAACCAATTCCTTACACTAAAATTGTTATTCTGAATAAAAAAGACAGTACCATTGTTTCTGGTGGTTTAAGTAATGAAACCGGAAATTTTAAAATCACTAATATACCAACTGGAACATATATTGCAAAAATTACCTCTTTTGGATTTAAGCCTGTTTTTATTGATTCTGTTGTATTTTCAATATACTTGGCATCTGTTAATGCTGGAGAAATATCAATGCAAGAAGATATTGACTTACTAAATGAAGTAGTTGTTACAGCTGAAGAAGTTGAAATTGAAACAGCCATTGACAAAAAAGTTTTTAACGTAGATAAACAAATTACAACCAAGGGGGGAACCGCTTTAGACGCTCTTCAAAATGTCCCATCAATCACAGTTGATGTTGATGGAAATGTGAGTTTAAGAGGAAGTGCAAATGTTACTATATTAATTGATGGTCGCCCTTCTTCATTATCTGGTGCCGGTCGGCAAGGTGTGTTAACTAGCATACCCGCAAGTTCTATAGAAAAAATTGAGATTATAACTAACCCTTCTGCTAAATATGACCCTGATGGTATGTCGGGGATTATTAATATCATTTTAAAGAAAAATAAACTCAGAGGGTTTAACGGAAGCGTTGAAGCCGGTATTGGAAATGGTATTAACTACAACGGTGCTGTTAACATTGCTTACAGGAATGATAAATTTAATATGTATGGTACTTACTCTATAAATCATTACTACGGTTATAGAAATTTTTACCAAGAACGCGAAACATGGATACCCACCTACAACAAACTTATACAAGACAGGGAAGGCACTCATCTTAGACATTCTAATATGGTTAAATTTGGTACAGACTTTTATCTAAATCCAAAAAATACAATTGGCTTTTCTTTATCTGGAAACTTATCAGAAAATAATAGAACAGGAAATATGAAATACCTCTCGTATGATTCTACAACATTAATTGATAGCTGGAGAAGAATAAATGATAATCCTTCTAACAGAGATGGTTTTGACAGTAATATTTACTACGAGAAAAAATTCAATAAAAAAGACCAACTTTTAACCATTGATGCTAATTATTCAATAGGAGAATTTATTTCAAATGGTTTTTTTGTAAACGACTCTTTAGATTTGAATGGTCTCCCAACTGTTTTAGGTTATGAACAACAAAGAAATGAATCGCCAGAAACTTATACAACAGCAAATGCAAGAGTAGATTATTTCTACCCCACAAAAAAAGGTAAAATTGAGCTAGGCTTAAAAAGTACATTACGATTAAGCAATAGCAAATTTAAACAGGAAACTTTTAATGATGACCAACAACTGTTTACTGAAGATGATAGTTTAACTAATTCTTTTAATTACGACGAGCAAGTACACGCTGCCTATTTTATTTATGGCATTAACTTAAAAAAATATAAGTTTCAAGTAGGATTAAGAGCTGAACAAGCGTTTGTTGGAGCTGAGGTAGAGGGTGATTCTGTTACTTATAGAAATGATTATTTTGCTTTATACCCTTCTGCTCATATCAAAAAACCTTTAGGAAGAGGGAAGGAATTAAGTTTAAGTTACTCAAGACGAGTTAACAGACCTCATAGACGTTCTATAAATCCTTTTCCACGATATACTGACCCATTAAACCTTAGACGTGGAAATCCATATCTTAATCCAGAATTTATCAATAGTGTTGAATTGGGCTATATGTCTTACACTAAAAAGTTAACGGTAACCTCATCTTTATATTATAGATATATGACTAACCTAATTAAAAGGGTAAAAATAATTGATTCAACGGGTATAGGTGTTACGTCTTGGCAAAATTTAGACAACGGTCATTTTATTGGTTTAGAACTAGTGTTCATTTATAAACCATACAAGTGGTGGCGAATGATGATATCCGGGAACATAGCGCAAAACTTTTTAAATTCTGATGATGCGGAACTAAATAACTCTGGGTTGAATTACACCGCTTTTTTTAATCAAACATTTAGTTTAAAAAATGATTGGTCTATACAAAATACCGCTTATTTTATGTCGCCATTTATTTTACCACAAGGTAGAAGTTTTGCCATGTATTCTACAAATGTTGCAGTTAAAAAATCTGTACTTAAAAGGAAACTATCTTTATCTTTAAGTTTACAAGATGTTTTTAATACGCGTTTTTTTGCATTAGAGGTCAATGAGGCACAAGACTTTTCATTATACAGCAAATGGAAATGGCAATCTAGACGTATTATGTTTACAGCAACTTATGCGTTTGGTAATCAAACCACCCAACCACGTAAACGAAAAAGAGATAAAGAAGATGATGGGGGTGGTAATGACATGGGAATGTAGAAAAAAAATATCTTTCTCATTTTATATACTTTTTCAGTATCCCCATTATGGTAGATATCTGTTTCACTATAATTTACCTTTCTATTTTAAAAATGTTTAGGTAGAGATTGAAATAAAGCTTATTTTTGCAGTCACAATAAAAGAATATGGCTATTAAATTAGATAAAATAGAAGACGCAATAGAGGATATCAAAAAAGGCAAGGTAGTGATTGTTGTTGATGATGAGGACAGAGAAAACGAAGGAGATTTTATTGCCGCAGCCGAAATGGCAACACCAGAAATGATAAACTTTATGGCAACCCATGGTAGAGGGTTAATCTGCGCCCCTCTTACTGCCGAACGTTGTAATGATTTAGATTTATTCATGATGGTTCAGGACAATACTGTTTTGCACAATACTCAGTTTACAGTATCCATTGATTTAAAAGGACACGGTTGTACCACTGGCATTTCAGCACACGACAGAGCCAAGACCATAAAAGCACTAACAGACGATAACACAAAACCACAAGATTTAGGTCGCCCTGGACATATTTTTCCTTTAAAGGCAAAAAAAGGAGGTGTTTTAAGACGTGCTGGTCATACAGAAGCTAGTGTAGATTTGGCAAGAATGGCAGGTTTAAAACCCGCTGGAATTTTAGTAGAAATTTTAAATGAAGACGGCTCAATGGCGCGTTTACCTCAACTGGTTGAAGTCGCAAAAAAGTTTGACCTTAAATTAATTTCTATTGCAGATTTAATCGCCTACCGACTAAAACATGAGTCTTTGATAGAAAAAATGATTGAAGTAGATTTTCCTACAATATGGGGAGACTATAAATTAGCAGCTTATAAAGAAACGACAACTGGAGAGGAACACATTGTACTTTACAAAGGTCAGTGGACAAAAGATGAACCGGTATTAGTTAGAGTAGAATCTTCAATGTTTTCACACAATTTATTAGATGCTATTCGCTCTGATGTGCAATCAAACATTAGTAAAGCGCTTCAAAAAATTGAAAAAGAAGGCAAAGGTGTATTACTATTTATGCAACAAGGCGAAAAACAAGAAAGTTTTATTGATAACTTAAAAGCCTACGATAAGGGACATTTGAAACGAAAAGTAGATTCTAAAGATTATGGCGTTGGTGCTCAAATTTTAAGAGGATTAAACGCTACAAATTTAAAATTAATTACCAATAGCCAAAAAGTAAATGAATCTGTTATCAATGCTTACGGTTTAAAAATAAATGCAGTAATTCCATTTAATTAAAGTTGAATTTATAAGTATTACACCATGAGTAACAGAACAGAATTAGAAAAATTAGGAGAGTTTGGTTTAATAGAACACTTAACCAAAGATTTTAAAAATGAGCAACCTAACACTGTAAAAGGTGTTGGTGATGATGCTGCTGTTATAGATTGTGGTGAAAAATATACTTTGATTACTACCGACATGTTGGTTGAAGGTGTTCATTTTAACTTAATGTACACTCCTTTAAAGCATTTAGGGTACAAGGCAGTAGTTGTTAATTTGTCTGATATTTACGCCATGAATGGTGACGCTACTCAAATTACGGTTTCCATTGCCTTGTCTAATCGCTTTTCTGTTGAGGCTGTTGAAGAAATTTATAAAGGCATTAAAAAAGCTTGCGAACTTTATAAAGTAGATTTAATTGGTGGAGACACAACTTCCTGCCACAGCGGTTTAATTATTTCTATTACTGCGGTGGGTGAGGTAAATAAAAATGAAGTTGTATATCGCTCAGGTGCAAACGATAATGATTTGATTGTGGTGTCAGGAGATTTAGGAGGGGCTTATATGGGGTTACAAGTTTTAGAACGTGAAAAAGAAGTGTACAAAAACAACCCTAACATGCAACCTGAGTTAGAAGGCTACGACTACATTTTAGAACGACAGTTAAAACCTGAAGCCCGTAAAGATGTTGTCCATTTTTTAAAAGAAATGGGAATAAAACCAACATCAATGATTGATATTTCTGATGGATTGGCATCTGAGTTATTACACCTTTCTAAAGCCTGTGGACTTGGCTTGTCTATTTATGATGAAAAATTACCTGTTGACCAAGAAACTTTCAATACCGCTAGGGAATTTAATCTAACTGCTTCAATTGCCGCTTTAAATGGTGGTGAAGATTACGAATTATTGTTTACCATTAAGCAGTCTGATTTTGAAAAAATTAAAGACAATAAACATTTTACAATAATTGGTCATATCAATGATAAAAACTCAGCAGCAACTATAGTTGAACGCAATGGAACTGTTCAGGAATTAAAAGCACAGGGTTTCAATCATTTTAAAGCCTAAGTTATACCAACTAAACTTCCAAATGTCCTAATAATCATTTGGAAATTTTTCTAGTATTACATCCCGCAATATTCACAGTATTTTTTCTTGACTTTGACAGAATAAAACGTTAAGTGTTTGAATACCAACTAATTATAATTTTAGTGACGCACTACATGTTTACACAAACACTTAATTTATAGCTTTTTGTGATATTCCAATTAATTAACAAGTAAGGGGTTATTTTTTCAATCTTTCCACTATAATTATAGCCTTAGCTTCTCCAATACAATTTTTAAGCTCGTTAAAAGAAGCAGACTTTATGCGTTTTACAGATTTAAAACGGGTTAATAGTATTTTAGCTGTATGTTCGCCTATACCTTTAATTTTGGTTAATTCCGTGCCAAAAGCATTTTTGCTACGTTTGTTTCTGTGATGAGTTATTCCAAATCGGTGGGCTTCATTTCTTAATTGTTGTATTACTCTTAAAGATTCGGAACGTTTATCTAAGTATAATGGTATAGAATCTCCTGGAAAAAATATTTCTTCTAGTTTTTTTGCAATACCAATAACTGCTACTTTATGTTTAATATCAAGTTTTTCAAGTGCACAAACAGCAGAGCTCAACTGACCTTTTCCTCCATCTATAACAATAAGTTGAGGTAGTTTTTGTTTTTCATCTATCATTCTTTTGTAGCGGCGATAGACTACTTCTTCCATTGAGGCAAAATCATTTGGACCCTCAACGGTTTTGATGTTAAAGTGTCTATAATCTTTAATACTTGGACGAGCATTTTTAAAAACTACACAGGCAGCCACAGCATTAGTCCCTTGGAAATTTGAGTTATCAAAACACTCAATGTGAACGGGTAACTCTTTTAGTCTTAAGTCATTTTTAATAGTTTCTAAAATACGGTTTATTTTTACCTTTGGATTGTTATTTATGGCTTGTTGTTTGTGTTTTTCTAGCATAAAAAATCGTCCATTTCTTCTAGACAAATCAACTAATGTTTTTTTGTCCCCTCTTTTAGGTACCAAAAACTTTGTGTTATCAAGGGGTAGGTTTAATGATAAGTCCGTCAATATTTCTTTACATTCAGCGCCATAACGTTCACGCATATCTAGAAAAACAAACCCTAAAATATCCTCTGGAGTTTCATTTAACTTTCGTTTTACTTCTACAGTATGTCCTTGTATAATTGCCCCATTATTAACTTTAAAGTAATTTACGTAAACCGATTTTTCATCTTTTTCATCTTCAACCAATGTAATGACATCTACATTATGTATAGTTGGACTAACTACTACAGATTTTGAATAAAAATTTGATAAAATTTCTATTTTTTGTTTAATGATTTCAGCCTTTTCAAAATAAAGTTCGTCAGCAAACTGTTTCATTTTATGTTTAAGCTGTTTGATAACAGTTTTAATGTTGCCCTTAATGATGCTTCTGATTTCTTTAATATACACATTGTAATCTTCTTCTGTTTGTTTTTTTACGCAAGGCGCTTTACAATTTCCAATATGATATTCTAAACATACTTTATATGTTTTTTTTTGCAGTGTAGTTTTTGATAGATTGTAATTACAGGTTCTTAATGGATACAAGTCCTTAATTAGATCCAATAATGTCCTCATCATTTTAACAGAGGCATAAGGACCAAAATATTCAGAGCCATCTTTTACAATTCTACGTGTGGAAAATACCCTAGGAAAAGCTTCTTTTTTTATACAAATCCACGGGTAAGTTTTATCATCTTTAAGTAAGATATTGTATTTTGGTTTGTATTTTTTTATAAGGTTATTTTCTAAAAGTAAGGCATCTATTTCAGTATCAACTATAAAATATTTAACATCCCTAATTTGTTTGACCAGCACCTTGGTTTTACCTGATTCTAAATGACGATTAAAGTATGAAAGTATTCTTTTTTTTAGATTTTTAGCCTTCCCTATATAGATGATTTTTTCGTTTTCATCAAAAAATTGATAGACACCTGGACTTGTTGGAATAGTTTGTAGATTATATTTAAGACGGGATGGCATTGTTTACAAAGATAAATTTTTAAGCACAAAAAAAGCCATTTCGTAAAAAAATGGCGTAAATTATTAATTTGAAGTTTAGTTTTTAATTTGATGCACCTTCAAAGTCTTCATCTTCATCAGGGTCTGTTATTTCTTTATAAATTGGGTTTCCATTATCATCATATCCAGATATAACAACAGACTTTTCAGAATTGGTTTGATTTACAGGCTTTATTATTTCTTTGTTACAAGCAAAAAGTAAACTCGAAATTGCCAATATAAATAATATGTTCTTAATTGATTTCATATATACATACAACACCTCAACAACAAATGTAGTACAAAACAGCTTAATGACCAAAAATTTAATGGCTTAATTATTTTAATTGTAGTATTTATTGATTGAAGTGATCATTTTTTTAATCCTAATTCAATTAATCTTTCAGTAAGGAATTCACCAGCAGTAGTATCTGTGTATTTTTTTGGGTTCTGTTCATTTACACAACTGTCTAGGCATGTTAAATCCATATCTGAGCGTGGGTGTAGGAAAAAAGGTGTTGAAAAACGTGGAGTTAACCAAGATTCTGCTTTAGGAGATATAACTCTGTGTTGTGTTGATCTAAACCTATCATTGGTTAAACGTGCCAACATATCACCAATATTTATAACTATTTCATCATCATTGGGGCTAACTGGTATCCAATCTCCATCTAAAGTCTGCGCTTCTAATCCTTCGGCACTTCCACCCATCAATAAAGTGATTAAGTTAATATCTCCGTGTGCGGCAGCTCTCACAGCGCCCTCAGGTATTTCAGATAGGTCTTTTACAGGATAGTAATGCAATAACCTTAATACCGAATTTCCATTATGAATTTTTGGAGTAAAATAATCTTCTTCTAAACCTAAATATAAGGCGGTTGCTTTTAATAAGTTTCTACCTGTATTTTCAAACGTTTTATAAACTTCTTGACAAACGGTCTCAAAATTCTCAATTTCTTTTGGCCAAATGTTGTCTGGATATTCATCTTTAATGGGATCTTCATCAGTAACGGTTTGTCCTATATGGTAAAATTCTTTAATGTCCGGTACAGATTTTCCCTTGGCTGATTCTCTTAATTTTGAGATGTATCCCCTTTGTCCTGCTAATGCCAAGTCTTCATATTTTAGTTTAACTTCTGTTGGAAGAGCAAAAAAGGCTTTAGAAACCTCAAATAATTTTTCTTTAAGTTCTTTTGTTACACCGTGATTTCTTACAATGGCAAATCCCATATTCGAGAAAGAATCTCCAAATTCTTTTATAAATACCTGTCTTTTTGTTTTGTCACCAGAGGTGTAGTCGTTGTAATCTACAACTGCGATTTTATTTTTATCCATATTAAGCGATTTTTAATTTTGCCATTTTAGAATTTTCAAATTTTGATTTAGCATAATCTAACGTTACCCTATATTCTTTTACATCATTTGAAGGAATCTCAAACATTGCGTCAGTTAATATAGCTTCACATATAGATCTTAACCCTCTGGCGCCTAGTTTAAACTCCAAAGCTTTTTCTACAATAAAATCTAGTACTTCAGCATCAAATTTTAAATCAACCCCATCTAAGCTAAATAAGTGGTGATATTGTTTAATTAAGGCATTTTTAGGTTCGGTTAAGATTCTTCTCAGCGCAGTTTTATCTAGAGGATTTAAGTAGGTTAAAACAGGGATTCTTCCAATGAGTTCTGGAATCAAACCAAATTCTTTAATGTCTGTAGGAATAATGTATTGTAAAAGATTTTCTTTATCAATTTCTTTTTTGTTATCATCATTTGAAAAACCAATTACAGAAGTGTTCATTCTTCTAGCAATAATTTTTTCAACACCGTCAAAAGCACCACCAGAAATAAATAAAATATTTTTAGTGTTCACCTTGATCATTTTTTGGTCAGGGTGTTTACGTCCGCCCTGTGGCGGAACATTTACCTCTGTGCCTTCTAACAATTTAAGCATAGCTTGTTGTACTCCTTCACCCGATACGTCTCTAGTAATAGAAGGATTGTCAGATTTACGTGCTATTTTGTCTATTTCATCAATGAATACAATACCCCTTTCAGCTGACTTAGTATTGTAATCGGCCGCTTGTAAAAGTCTAGATAAAATACTTTCTACATCTTCACCAACATATCCTGCCTCTGTTAAAACTGTAGCATCAGCAATACAAAAAGGTACATTCAACATTTTAGCTATGGTTTTAGCTAGTAACGTTTTACCCGTTCCTGTACGCCCCACTAACATTACATTAGATTTCTCAATATCAATGTCATCCGTCGTGGTTTTACCAGAAATTCTTTTATAATGGTTATATACTGCAACTGCTAATATCTTTTTAGCATCATCTTGACCAATGATATATTCGTCAAGTTTTCTTTTGATTTCGGCTGGTTTTAAAAGGTTAAAATCCTGATAATCTGATGTTGTATGGTGTTTACTTTCTTCATCAATAATTTGATAAGCCTGTTCAATGCAGTCCTCACATATATGACCAGATATACCAGCAATCAATATATCAACTTCACTTTTTGGTCTTCCACAAAAGGAACAACTCATTTGTATTTTTTTAGACATTTTTCCTTCTCCTCAAAATTTTAATTATTTTTTATTTCTCGTTAAAACTTCATCAATCATTCCATAAGTTTTAGCTTCTTCAGCAATCATCCAGTAGTCTCTATCTGAATCGTTTTCAACTTTTTCAAATGTTTGACCAGAGTGTTTTGAAATGATTTCGTAAAGTTCTTTTTTTAATTTTAATATTTCTCTTGCAGTAATTTCAATATCTGAAGCTTGACCTTGTGCCCCCCCTAATGGTTGATGAATCATTACTCTTGAATGTGGAAGAGCAGAACGTTTACCTTCGGCACCTGCACACAACAACACTGCCCCCATAGAGGCAGCCATTCCTGTACATATTGTAGCTACATCTGGTTGAATATATTGCATGGTGTCATAAATTCCTAAACCAGCATAAACACCTCCGCCAGGAGAGTTTAAATAGATTTGTATGTCTTTTTTTGGGTCAACTGATTCCAAAAATAACAATTGAGCAGTGATAATATTTGCAACCTGATCGTTAATTCCTGTTCCTAAAAAAATGATTCTATCCATCATTAATCTTGAAAAAACATCCATTTGAGCTACGTTTAATTGGCGTTCTTCAATAATGTATGGCGTCATTGATGATTCAATATAAGTGTTTAGGTGCATACTACTAATTCCGTGATGTTTAGTAGCATATTTGTTAAATTCGTCTTTTCCGAACATAATGTTTTGGTTTTTTAGTAAAAAAATAATGCCCATAAATATAGGCATTATTTTTAATATATATATGTAATTATTTGATTACTTTTTTTTTGTTGCTGCTTCAACAAATTTCTCGTATTCCAACTCTTTTTCATTTAATTTAACAGTTTCTTTGAAATATTGTAGAAGTTTAGCATTGTACAAGTTGTCGTAAATTTTATTTGCTTCATCTTTATTTGATAAAACATTTTTTGCTTGATCTACCAATTCTTTATCTTCTGGGGCAGGCATGCCATACTGAGCGTATTGGTTAGCTAATAACTGTTTTGTATAGGCAATAGCTTCTTCTGGTTTAACCTCTAAACCATTTTCTTTTATAATTTTATTTTGGATTAATTGCCATTTCAAACTTTCCTTGTAGTTTTCAAAATCAGCTTCAATCTCTTCCTTTGTCAACTTACCTTCATTTGATTCAAAAATCCACCTTTTTAAAAAGGTTTCTGGCAGGTCAAATTTAGTTTTTTCAATTAATCCATCAACAATATTTTTAACAAATAGATTGTCAGAGTCACGCATAAACATGTTTTCTAAATCAGTTTTAATTCTCTCCCTAAGTTCATTTTCTGATTTAACATTTCCTTCTCCAAACAATTTGTCAAATAATGATTGATCTATGGCTGCAGGAATCATTGTCTTAATTTCAGTGATAGTAAAATCAAAATCAGATTCTAAATTACTAGCCACTTCTTCTGAAATGGCAAGCATAGATGCCAAATCTTTTGTGTCTCTTGAAACTTTTTTAGGGTCAAGGGTTATAACATCACCAACTTTTTTACCTGTTAGTTGTTTTTTTACTTTATCATCAGAAATAAACTCTAAAGAGATAGTTGAGGTGTTTTTTATATCTCCAGTTTTTTGTATAAACTCACCTATTACCATATCTTTTTCAGATACTTGGTCTGCAGATACAAGTTTTCCGTAGCGTTTAGCCATATTATCCACCTCCTTATCAAGCATCTCGTCAGAAATTTTTACTTTAAGGTAGTCAACTTTGTTTTTTTTAGATAGATTTATATCAAACTGAGGAGCTACACCAATCTCATAAGAAAATTCAAAAGAGTCTGGATTATCAAAATCTCCATTTATTTCTTCTCCTTCTTTTGGCAATGGTTGACCTAATATATCAATATTGTTTGATTGGATAAAATCGTTCAGTGATTTTCCGACTAAGGCATTTAATTCGTCTGCTAAAACACCTTTTCCAAATTTCTTCTTGATAAATCCCAATGGAACTTTACCAGGTCTAAATCCAGGGATGTTTGCTTCTTTTCTGTACTTTTTTAAAGTGCTTTCAACTTTTTCAGCATAATCCTCTTTATCAATCTTGATTTTTATTACAGAGTTTAAATCGTCAATTTTTTCCTCAACTGTATTCATTATGTTACTTGTTTTTAAAATAAAAGATGGCATAAGTTTTAGCTTATGCCATCTAGTGCGGATGGAGGGAGTCGAACCCACACGCCGTGAAGCACTAGATCCTAAGTCTAGCGTGTCTACCAATTTCACCACATCCGCAAAACCTTATACTCTTATAAGGGAGTGCAAATTTAGTGTTATTTTTTAAAATAGCAAATATGAATAATATTCTTTTTTCATTATTATATGAGTAGTCAGTTTTTAGACAATTTGCTTTTTATTGAAAAATAATTGAGTTATAAATGTAGTATTTGAAGTTAATTCATTCAAATCTTTAGTTGAATTTCCAAAGGAATTATGTAAATAAAAATTTATTTCAAATTAATTCTGTTATTAACAGTATCTAATGCAGCTTCATAGATATGGTACAAAGTATCGGGTTGTTTAGTCCAATAAAGGATATTACTTTTATAAATCTCTTTTGTGGTGTTGTGTTTTTTAAAAATGTAAAAAGAGGCTGAGTCTAAGGCGTTGGCATAAATTTCGGGGCGTTTATATAAAGTATGGTAATGAGATTCTAACAATTGAATATCTACAATTAAATCAATTAATTCTTCTCTTTCTAGCAAAACAGGAGGTGTTTCAGTACTTTTTTGTGAGTTTGAGCAAGAAAAAGACAATAAAAAGAATATTACAACAAAAGTGTATTTCATTACCTGTTAAACGTTAAGCGCATACCATTGTTACCTTCAATAATTTTGCCGCTTTTATAAACAATATTTCCATTCACAAAAGTCGTGTCAATGGTGTAATCAAAAGTAACATTTTCAAAAGGCGACCAACCACATTTATACAATATATTTTCTTTAGTTACAGTGAAAGGTGTATTTGGATCAACCACAACCAAATCAGCAAAATAGCCTTCTTTTATAAATCCTCTTTTTTCTATTTGAAAACATATTGCAGGGGCATGACTCATTTTTTCTACTGCTTTTTCAATTGTAATTTTGCCTTCTTTTACTTTTTGTAAAATAGCTTGAACAGCAGTTTGTACTAGTGGACCACCTGAAGGTGCTTCAAAATAACCTTTATTTTTTTCTTCTAAAGTATGAGGGGCGTGGTCAGTAGCTAAAACATCTATTCTGTTATCATTTACAGCTTGCCAAATAGCATCTTGGTCTTTTTGACTTTTAACCGCAGGATTCCACTTAATAAGTGTTCCTTTTTCATCATAATCTTTATCTGTAAACCAAAGGTGATGCACACAAGCTTCAGCAGTAATTCTTTTATCTTTTAAAGGGATTGAGTTATCAAATAAATCTAATTCTACAGCGGTAGATAAATGTAAGATATGTAAACGGGTGTTGTATTTTTTAGCTAGTTTAACGGCTAAGGAAGATGACAAATAACAGGCCTCTGCGTTTCTAATTTCAGGATGATATTTAATAGGCATATTTTCGCCATATTTTGCTTTATATTCCGCTAAATTTTTTCTTATTGTGGCTTCATCCTCACAATGCGTTGCAATTAACATATTACATTTTGAAAATATGTTAGTTAGGGTTGTTTCATTGTCAACCAACATATTACCAGTAGATGACCCCATAAAAACTTTAACACCACATACATTTTTAGGGTTGGTTTTTAAAACTTCATCAATATTTTCATTGCTTGCACCCATAAAAAAAGAATAATTAGCAATGGACTTTTCGCTTCCTAATTTGTATTTTTCTTCAAGCAGCTCTTGAGTTAAAGTGTTTGGCACAGTGTTAGGCATTTCCATAAAAGAGGTAATGCCGCCTGCCACTGCAGCTCTACTTTCTGTTCTTAATTCTGCTTTATATGTTATTCCTGGTTCTCTAAAATGTACTTGGTCGTCAATCATTCCTGGAATTAAGTATTTACCTTCAATGTCAATTACTGTTGCAGTGGAATCACTTAAATTGTCACCTATTTTTTCAATGATTTTATCATCAATTAATACATCAGTAACAAATTGTTTGCCTTCATTTATGATAGTTCCATTTTTCAAAAGATATTTTGACATTTAGGTTATAAATTTTGGATTATTTCACAAATGTAATTAATTTAACCATTATTTTTATCATATATATGCCAGAAAAAAATCAAAGTCAGCCTAACAACCCGTTACATGGGGTTAAATTAATTGATATGTTAACGTACTTGGTAGAAGAATACGGGTGGGAACAACTATCTGAATTTATAAATATCCGTTGTTTTAAATATGACCCAAGTATCAAATCATGTTTAAAATTTTTAAGACGTACCCCTTGGGCAAGAAGTAAAGTAGAGGATTTATATTTGAATCATTCATTAAAGGAATAAGTTAGGAAAAAATTTAACCTGATATTTTTTTGATAAAACTCCTGAATTAAATGACCAAATAAAAAGAGTTATAGAAATGAAATCAAAGAAATAGACAAAAGAAAATAATACGGTTATTTTATTACTTTTGTGGTCAACAATATAGCGAATATTAAAAAATGAGTCAAAAACACACAGTAACAGCAGCCTTACCTTATGCAAATGGTCCTCTACATTTAGGGCATGTAGCAGGCGTTTATTTACCAGCAGATATTTTCGTAAGATTTTTAAGATTAAAAAATGAGGATGTAGTTTTTGTTTGTGGATCAGATGAGCATGGTGCAGCCATTACATTACGCGCAAAAAAAGAAGGCACAACACCTCAAGCCATAGTAGATAAATATCACAGTTTAAATAAAAAGGCATTTACTGAATTTGACATTTCTTTTGATATTTATACTAGAACATCAAAACCAATACATCATCAAACAGCACAAGACTATTTTAAGGTACTAAACGATAAAGGAAGTTTTATAAAAAAAACCACTCAACAATATTATGATGATGAATTTAAACAATTTTTAGCCGACAGGTATATTACAGGTACTTGTCCTAATTGTCAATCTGAAGGTGCTTACGGTGACCAATGCGAAAAGTGTGGTTCAGCGTTAAGTCCAATTGATTTGATAAACCCTATATCTACCCTAAGTGGAAAACCACCTATTTTAAAAGAAACCACTCATTGGTTTTTACCAATGAATAAGCATGAACAGTGGTTGAAAACATGGATAAAAGAAGGGAAGTTAGATGAACATCAGCATCATAATCCTAAAGAATGGCGTAATCAAGTTATAGGTCAGTGTATGAGTTGGATAGATGGTGGATTACAACCAAGAGCCATGACAAGAGATTTAGATTGGGGTGTAAAAGTACCCCTAGAAGAAGCTGACGGAAAAGTTTTATATGTATGGTTAGACGCACCAATTGGATATATATCCGCAACTAAAGAATGGGCAGAAGAAGCGGGAAAAAACTGGAAAGAGTATTGGTCTGGTGATACAAAATTAATTCATTTTATAGGTAAAGATAATATAGTTTTTCATGCCATTATATTTCCTATTCTTTTAAAAGAACATGGAGGATTAGTATTGCCAGATAATGTGCCAGCTTATGAATTTTTAAATTTAGAGGGGGATAAGTTTTCAACATCAAGAAATTGGGCGGTATGGTTACATGAGTTTATAGAAGAAAATCCGGATAAAAAAGATGAATTAAAATATGTGTTAACCTCTATTGCCCCAGAGAGTAAAGATTCTGAATTTACATGGAAAGAATTTCAAGCTCGCATCAACAACGAGTTAGCAGACATTTTAGGAAACTTTGTAAATAGAGCTATTGTATTGACTAATAAATATTTTGAGGGCAAAGTACCATCAAAAGGTAAATTAACAAATGTTGATATAGATGTTTTAAATCAATTAGCTGAATTTCCTCAAAAAATCGAAAAATTAATCAGAGCTTATAAACTACGAGAAGCACAAGCGGAAGCTATTAATTTGGCGCGTTTGGGTAATAAATATCTAGCGGAAACAGAGCCATGGAAGTTGGCTAAAACCGATATGGCTCGTGTTGAAACAATTATGAACATTGCGTTGCAAATTACAGCAAGCCTTACCATAGCGTTTCAACCTTTTTTGCCTCAAAAAGCTAAAAAAATAGCTGAGTTTTTAAATATAGAACTCTTAAAATGGAACAGTTTTGGAAAAGAAGACTTGCTTGAAGTAGGCCATCAATTAAATAAACCAAGTATCTTAATCTCAAAAATTGATGATGCGTTTGTTGAGAAACAAATAGAAAAACTTGAAGCGTCAAAAATTCAAAAAGAGTCAACTAATTTTCCTCCCCAAAAACCAGAAACATCTTTTGATGATTTTATGAAAATGGACATTAGAATTGGAGAGATTGTTGAAGCAGAAAAAGTACCAAAGGCAAATAGATTATTAAAACTACTTGTTGATACAGGAGTGGATAAACGTACCGTAGTATCAGGAATTGCAGAACATTATAATCCTGAGGAAATTATTGGCAAAAAAGTAACTGTTTTAATGAATTTGGCGCCACGCAAAATTCGTGGGGTTGAATCTCAAGGAATGATTTTAATGGCAGAAAATGAAAATGGAGAATTAACGTTTGTTTCTCCAGAAAAAGCATTTAAACCAGGTAGTGAAGTTAGATAGTAATACCAATTTATTTATTAGTCATTTTGAAATTAAATTGGTATAAGAGTTTATAGAAAAAGCCAAAAAAGTATACAAAAAAATGAGGCGACAAAACGAAACTGCAAGGATGTACTTTGAGTTTCAGGTAACGAAATAGGGTGTTTTTAAGTGTCTTAATTAAGACTCTGACTTAATCTCTTTAGCAGAGCGTATGGTAGTAACCATGTCTTCAATTACAGGTTTTAGACCGCCTTCATCATTAGAATGTAGTACGTAAGTATAACCTCCAATGGTCATTTCTCCATAACAATGATAGCTTGGTTTTCCTCCTTGCCCCTCATGTAAACTTCTTTTATACATGATTAGGTTAGGCTCTTCTATTAAGTACTCTATCACAAAAATATTTTTTAAATCATCTAGTTCCTTTTTCTTCTCTACCACTTTATTAGTTTCTTTTCCGTAATCTTCAATCACTAAATGAAAATGATTTCCTATATCTAAAAACCAATAGTAATCACCATCCTCATGGGTAATTACTGGTTCAATTGAGTTTCCAGTTGATGAGGCAACCTCAGGTAACATTAACGTTAAATTTAAGCCATAATCACTTAAAGATATCTGATTCATGTCATCCTCTCCAATAATTTCTATTTCAGATTCCTCTATAGTTTTATTTTCATTGTCATTAGAACCATTATTACAAGAAAGTATTAATAATGCTATCATCAATGCTGATAAGAATACCTTTGTTTTCATTTTTTGGATTTATATAATTTATTATTAAACCAGTTTCTTTTGCAAAGTAAAGAAAAAAAATGAACCTATAAAATTTTTTTGTATTAAAATCAGAAAATGTTTTTGAAACACAAGCTCTTTTATTAGTTTTGTTTGGGTTTGCTGAAAGAGTATAAAGCGTATGCCATAACAGATAATAAAACAAAACTGCATGAGTTGTGGGTAACAAAATAGAGTTTTTTTAAGTACCGCCTAACCTTAAATTTTGTTAATAAGCAATAAGTTTTAAAAGGTTATTTCTTTAAATATATAATTTATAACTTACATTTGAATCAAAATAAAAAGACAAATTACACAACGTTTAAAAATAGTTATTATCTTAATGTCAGTAGCTTTATTTGGGTTACTGCTTTTGCAATTTTATTGGATTAGAAACGTACATCAATTACACTTAGAACGTTTTACAAAAGAAGCTACAAACGCCATTAAAAGTGCCGTTTATGATTTAGAAAACATAGAGCAAAATGCGGTTTATTCAACAATAAGAAACCAAAAATTAAGTCAAAACTTAAAAAACAGATTCGGTTTTAACTCAGTATTAAAAAATGAGCAAATCATTACAATTAAAGACACATCACTTTCTTGTAATCCTGACTATTCTACCAACTGTAATACAGATTATTTAGTTGTTTCTGGTATTTCTTTCGATAGCTTAACGGGGGTAACAGCAGAACATAGGGTTATCACTCAAAATTATAGTAAACTATTTAAACAAAACATTGAACATAATAATATCATTACGGGATTAGATAGTACAGTAACATTTAATGATAAAATAGGAAAAGTTTTTGAAGAGGGATTACTAAAAAAGTCTAAATTCTTAAATGAAATGTTGTTAAAAATGTTTACATCAAACCTTTTTGACGACATTAAGCTTAGGTTAAACCCTATGGTTTTGGATTCTATTTTATACATAAAACTCAAAAACTTTTCAATAGACACAACCTATTTATTTAGAGTGGTTAATGAAAAAAATAACGTTGTTGATTTTAACAATACACCAAAACGTTACAGTTCAAATATAAATAATGCTGATTTTAGATTCAAACTTTACCCGTCTGACTTTTCTTCAAGTAATTTTTATCTTGAAATCGATTTTCCGAATAAAAAAGTTTATTTATTTAAGCAAATGTTAGGAACTTTAATTGCAGCTATATTACTAGTTTGTATGGTTGTTTTTGCTTTTTATTTTGCAGTAAGTACCATTTTTAAACAAAAAAGATTGTCAGAGATAAAAAATGATTTTATTTCTAATATGACTCACGAGTTGAAAACACCAATTTCAACCATTTCGTTGGCTTGTGAAGCAATAACCGACCCAGACGTAAAGACCAACCCCTCAACTTTAACTACATTTATTGATATGATAAGTTCTGAAAATAAACGTTTAGGACTTTTGGTTGAAAAAGTATTGCAAACCTCCTTACTAGAAAAAGGTAAACTTTCATTAAATAAATCTACCTATCAAATAGATGAGTTGGTTAGAGATGCTGTTAACTCATTTAGAATTCAATTTCAACAAAAAGGTGGAGATTTGAGAATAATTCAATTAGATAAAATAGAGTGGTCGGTAGATAAAATTCATTTTTCTAATGTGCTTTATAATTTAATGGACAATGCTTTGAAATATTCTAAAGAAAAACCCGTTTGTACTGTTGAATTGATTAAAGAAAAAGATGGTTTTTCTTTTTTAATATCCGATAATGGAATAGGAATAAAGAAAGAAGAACAAAAATTAATTTTTGAAAAACTTTATAGAGTTTCAACTGGTGATGTGCATAATGTGAAGGGGTTTGGTTTAGGCTTAGACTATGTCAAAAGAATTGTAGAAATGCACGGTGGAGAAATTACCTTAAAAAGTGAGTATAAAGTAGGAACAACTTTTAAAATTAGATTTAAAAATGAGCAATAAAATTAAGATATTATTAGCAGAGGATGATTCAAATTTAGGAATGTTACTAAGTACATTTCTTCAAGCAAAAGGATTTGAAATTACATTATGTGTAGATGGACAAATAGCTTTGGACAGGTTTAAAGAACAAGTATATGACTTTGTTATTCTTGATGTAATGATGCCTGTTAAAGATGGTTTTACGGTGGCTAATGAAATACGGGAAACAGATCAAGAAATTCCAATTTTATTTTTAACAGCTAAATCAATGCAAGATGATAAGTTAAAAGGGTTTACCTCAGGTGCTGATGATTACATGACTAAACCCTTTTCAATGGAAGAACTTTTAGCAAGAATTAATGCCATATTAAAAAGAACATATAAAGGCAATAAAAAAGAAACTCATTTTACAATTGGAGATGTTGAATTTGATTATGATGCTCAAAAAGTAATAGTTAACGGTGTTGAAGCCAAGTTAACAACCAAAGAGAATGAGTTATTTTACCTATTAGTAAAAAATAAAGGAGATGTTTTAGATAGAAATGCAGCTTTAAGACATGTATGGGGGGATGATAATTATTTTAACGGAAGAAGTATGGACGTGTATATTACAAAATTAAGAAAGCACTTGAAACCGTCTAATAAAGTTGAGATTTTAAATGTTCACGGTAAAGGTTTCAGGTTGTTGGTGAGATAACCACTAAATCTTTATTAACTTTTTTTACTTCTGCTATAAATTTGTTTACATCTTGTGGTGAGATATAAATTTCGTCATACTTGTTATAATGGATAATGATTCCATTTAATGATAAACCTAACTTATAACCTGCCCACATTGTTTTACCTACTTCAATTTTACAAATATTTCTTATGGGAATACGTTTATTTAACGGGCCTGAAGATATTTCTAATACTATTCCGTTTATAGTGTAAAATGTACTGTACCAAGACCATATTATAAAAAGTAAGACAAGCAAAACAAACATCAGTAAAAACCATTTAGCAGGAGAGTTACTTTGAAAAATTTCAAGTATTGCAATGCCTAAAATTAAAAATAGTGTATAAAATAAAATTGTAAAAAAACGGTCTTTTTTAGCTTCAAAAGTCATATTGTTTTATTTATTGTTACGAAAATAAAAAGAATTAAATACCTTAGCATTATGAATCATGAAAAATATATTGACAATGCCAAAAAATCAAAATTTGGACTATGGAAACTGAACTTGTTTTTATCACATTTTATTCCCTTTAACAAGCCTCATGGTATTGTTATTAAAAACATAAGTGATTATAGCATTGAAACTATAATTCCTTATAAACGCAAAAACTTAAATCACATTAAAGGTGTACATGCTTGTGGTATGGCAACTTGTGCAGAATTTGCCTCAGGCTTTTTATTGATATCCAAATTAGGCTTTAAAAATTACCGTTTAATTATGGAAAGTATAGAGGTTAAATATCACTATCAAGCAAAAACAGACATCATAGCCTATTTTGAAATAACCAAAAATTGGTTAGATAATGACATAATTATCCCTATTAAAAACGAAGGCGTTGTATTTATTAAATGCGAAATTAAATTATACAGCACCTCCAAAAACCATGTAGCCACTGCCTACACCAACTGGCAAATTAAAGATTGGAAAAAAGTCAAGACCAAGGTTTAATTATGTTTTTTATTTATTGATAACCAACTTTTTAGTTGTTATTTTATCATTAACATATATAGATACATAGTAAACGCCATTTTTTAATTCACTAGAATTAATGGTTTGATTGAAGTATTTATCTGTTGCTACATAATTTTTATTAAAAATAACCTCTCCTAAAGCATTGTGAATTTTTATTGTGTAAGATGTTGTATTGAAATCTAACCTTCCTTCTACTGTAAATGTGTACTGAGCAGGATTAGGATAAATAGAAATTTGCATACTAGATTTACATTCTGAAGCCACAACGTTGTAATAAGTAGTGTTACCGTTCAAATCTATCTGAACTAACCTATAATAAACAATTCCATCTGGAGAGTTTACATCTTTAAAATAGTATGAATTTAAGTTACTACTGTTTCCAATTGAACTTATTTTAGCAATAGAATTAAACGAAACTCCGTCTCTACTTCTTTCAATTAAATAATAATCACTATTTGTCTCAGAAGCTGTTAACCATTTAAGCTCAACTTCACCTTCTTTTGATGTGCAATTTGAGGTAAAACTAATTAAGTTTACTGGTAAAACAACATTAACAGCACCTACTATAGTAATATCAAAATCACAATCACTGCCTGCAAAACCATCAACTGCTATGTAATAAGTTGTGTTTGGTGGTAATGGCAAAGGTCCCCATTGAAAAGCAGACGTGTCATTTTGTGCTTCACAAAACATATTTGTATATGTAGTCATATCACAAGGAGTTCCCACGCTGTCAATAGATACTTGTATTCCATTTTGTGAAGGCGAACAAATTTGTTGGTCAAAAATAACAGTCACACTGTCGCCCGTGGCATTCGTAGTAAACTGATACCATACAGTGTTTTCTACCGTGATTAAACCACATGAAGAAAAATTAGGATCTTCTGTCGGATCAATTGTAGCGTTCGAGTTTTGGGTAGCTGTGGTTGTACCAAGTCCTAGTTCAATAGCATTACTACAGTGATCATTACAATTTGGCCAATTTATTGCGGTTGTAATAATGGTATCATTTTCAAAAACTTGATCTACAAACCCGTTGGGGTATGTTATCCAAACTGAAATAGTTGAAGTGTTTGTTGGTACTGTTGCTCCGGTTATTGAAACAGTTGAACTTGAACCCCCTAAAATATTTTGTCCATTATAGTTTATCGTTGTTGGTGCACTGCCATTTATAGTATAGGTTAAATCAAAATCTGTAAGTACAGGGGTACTTGTGCAAGGTAATGCTTCATTTGTTACGGTTACGTCAATTTGATATTGGCTACCATAACAACCAACAACAGTATTTATTTTAGCATCTAAAGGCGTGTCTGTGATATGAAAATTATCAAAAGCAAAATAGTGCCAACCAGTATAACCCGGTTCGCCATAATAAGGTCTTCCGTAAAATCTAAATTTTACACAAGATTCACCAATTAGATTACATAAATCATATTGCATTTGTTTCCATTGATCCACTGGTTGGGTATATGAATTTGTCCATCTGTTTGTATTATTATACCACGTGGCACTAGGTCCTGAACCTAAAGTGAGCCAAGTGGTTCCCCCATCAATAGAATAAGTTACTCTAAAATAATCACTAGAGTATAAGCTATGTTTTATATCAAAAAACATTTGAGGATTTTGCAAACCTGAGAAATCAAATACTGGACTTTCAACCCAAATATAGCTTCCGTCAATGGTTGTGGTGGTTTCTACGTACCAACTATCTCCAACACCTTGTGGTCCGTTTAAATAAGGTAAATTACCCAAAACAAAATTACGACCTCCGTTTAAAGGTGGGTTTGATCCACCCGGAATCCAATATGCACTACCACTGTTAAAATCTTCAAAATATGGGAATGTATTTATTGTAACTTGATTGACTGTTATTGACGTTGCAGAAGTATCGTTTGCTTGATTAAAATCACTAGGTTCAGTTGTGAAAGATTGAATGTTATATGTTCCCAAAGTCGTCATATCAATAGTGGTTGGAAAAGTAAAATTAACCGTTCCTCCGGCAGGAATAGGACCCGGTATAGTTCCGGTTAAAGTTGTGTTTAGTGCTCCAGTAATATTTGTTGTAA
>DQTE01000033.1 GCA_015662905.1 Crocinitomix sp.
AGTACAATAACCCCCTCTGACCAAAATCAATTTTGGGGCATACAGGATTTGAATGGCAACTGTGGGGGTTCTGGATTTGAGTCAATCTCACTCCCTAATGTAGATGTATCTTCTTGTAGTAATGTCACATTTTCTTTTGATTACAATGCAATTGGTTATGACAATGGTGATGATATTATGTATGAATTGTTTTATGATGGGGTTTCTCAAGGGCAAGTTGTAGTTGTTAATGGGGCTGGTAATTTTTCTACTGGCGGATGGATTACAGAATCCGTAAATATCCCCCCTACAGTTACAAATGTAAGTGTTATCATTTATGTCAAACAAAATGGGGGGAGTGATTACGCTGGAATTGACAATGTTCTATTAGAAGGTGATTGTGTTGCTTGCCCAGGGTTATCTACTGAGCCAACTATTAATGCTTCTTCTTTAAATAGTTCTAATATTGGATGCTTCTCTGCAGACATTAACTGGAGCGGAGGAAATGGCGCTAATGTTTTGATAGTTATTTCCACAAGTGCTATTACAGGCACACCAACTGATGGCGTAAATTACAATGCTAATTCAGTTTATGGTTCTGGCGATATACTCAACGCTGGAGAATATGTAATTTTTAACGGAACAAATGCTACAGGTAGCGGTTCTGTTACAGGACTTTCAATGAACACCACTTACTATATTGAAATTTTCCAATACAATGGCACAATTACTAATTGTGAAGAAAATTATCTTCCTAACGGTATATCCACATCTTTTACAACCTTGAACGGCTGTACAAACACATCACCTCAAATCACATCTATATTGTATAATTCTTGTAATGGATCTAATGAGGGGATAGATGAAATATTTACATTTACAACCGGTAGCGACCCTTTAGAAATTGATTCTATAGTAATAGATTACCCTGGTTCTGCTCCTACTTATTGTAATGTTGGGTGCGGAACAAACACTAACTTAAACAATCCTACTTATGTCAATCAACTTAATACACTTGCTGGTTGCACGGTTTTTGCCTATGCAGACCCTATTCCTCCAAATTCTGATGTAATGGTATTCACTGGTAATCCCCCTTCTACCGTTTTAGATTACTCCTCACAATGTGGCTCGAGTAACCTACCTGTATATGTTGTTTTTAACAATAACACAAGTACCGCAGGGAGGTTTTCAAACTCAAGCAATACAACTAGAACCTTAATAGTATCATTCGGTAATGGTATGGCCGATACAGTCTCTTATATAGCCACAAGCCAACCCGTTACAGATGGTACCACAGTAAGTTTTGATATAGACGGAAATCCTACATACTTTATTTCTAACAGTTGTATATACCCTTTACCTATTAAACTTGGAACGTTTTATCTCGCTAATAAAACTAATTACATAACGCTCATCTGGACAACTTTAACAGAGGTTAATGCTGATTACTTTGAAGTTCAAAAATCAATTGATGGAATAAATTATAAAACCATAGGTATTATAAGGGCTAACGGTAACTCTACAAGTGAAATTAAATATAATTTTAACGATAATGATATAGTACAAGGCACAACTTATTACAGATTAAAATTAGTAAATTTTGATGGAACTTTCCAGTATTCATACCCTATCTCAACCAACAACTCTTTCTATCAAATCTATTATTCTAATCAGTTAATTTATTTGTCTTTGTTTAACAAACAACATAACCAAACCGTACAAGTAAACATCTACAATATTAACGGTGTGCTGATAAAACAATTTTTTACTGATACTAATCAAACCTTTAATTGGACTGAAAAAGGCATATTTATTATTGAAATTCCAGAGTTACAGATACATCAAAAATTTGTGTCCTTTTAATTTCGTATAGTTGATGTCTTTTTGTAGTTATTAACATTTTTGTTGATGTTATTAAATCTTGACGTTAAAAACTATATTGTGTCCTATCATCTTTATTTCTAAAATAGATTTTATATCTTTGTAGATGATGGAGCACAACAAACCAAATACCACCAAAACAAGATTACATCTAAAAACGAACCCTTTAAACACTGCAACTGAAGTAGGTAAAATACCCCCAAGTGCTGTAGATGTTGAGGAAGCTGTACTCGGCGCATTGATGCTTGGACAACAAGCAGTTAATGATGCGATTGATATCTTACAGGTAGAAAGTTTTTATAAAGTTGAACATCAAAAAATATTTGCTGCCATTCATCAATTGTTTGGAAATTCTGAAACCATAGACATTCTGACAGTCACGGAGAGACTTAGAAAAAATGGGGACTTAGATTTTATTGGTGGCCCAGCGTATATTTCAAAATTAACTAATAAAATAGCCTCAACTGCTCATGTTGAATTCCATGCCAGAATAATTGCCGAAAAATATATTCTTAGGTCATTAATTGAAGTCTCATCTGATGTGATTAAAAGTGCTTTTGACGAAACAAATGATGTGTTTTCTGTATTAAATGAAGCTGAAACAGGTCTTTTTAAAATTGCAGAAGGCAACCTTAAAAAAAGTTATACCAATGTTAAAGAGGCTGTTCAAGAGGCTATTGAAGAAATTAAAAAAGCATCAGAAAATAAAGACGGGGTTAGTGGTGTACCTTCTGGATTTACCAACCTAGACCGATTAACCTCAGGGTGGCAAAAGTCAGATATGATTGTTTTAGCTGCACGACCTGGTATGGGGAAAACAGCTTTTGTTTTGTCTATGGCAAGAAATACAGCGGTAGAATTTAATCAAGGGGTAGCCATTTTCTCTCTAGAAATGTCAAGTGTACAGTTAACTAAACGTTTAATGTCAATGGAAACAGGCTTGTCATCTGAAAAACTCAAAAAGGGATTTACTGACGATAAAGACTGGAAACAGTTGCACGAAAACATAAGAAAACTTGAAGAAGCACCAATTTTTATTGATGATACTCCAGCCTTATCTATTTTTGAATTAAGGGCAAAATGCAGACGTCTTAAAATGCAACACGACATTCAACTGGTTATTATTGATTATCTGCAATTAATGTCTGCTGGTTTAAAAAGTGGTAATCGTGAGCAAGAAATTTCATTAATTTCACGTTCTATTAAAGAAATTGCTAAAGAAATTAATGTCCCTATTATTGCTTTGTCACAACTGAGTCGTTCAGTAGAAACACGTGGAGGAGATAAGCGTCCAATGCTTTCAGACCTTCGTGAATCTGGTGCTATAGAACAAGATGCAGATATGGTGTGCTTTATATACAGACCCGAATATTATGGTTTAATTGAAGATGAAAATGGTCAGCCAACAGATGGTATTGGAGAGATAATTGTAGCTAAACATAGAAATGGTTCTTTAGACACTGTTAAACTTAAATTTGTAAAACATTTAACCCGTTTTGTAGATTTAGACTTTAATGAAACTGAAGATTTTTATAACCACCAATTTGGACCAAATACAAATTTTGATATAGATACTAATTCTGGCACAATTACTGTCGGTAGTAAAATGAATGATGACGATTTTTCGTCAACAATTGAAAGTGAAAATGCACCATTTTAAATTGATATTATTTATCTTCCTTTTTTATTCGTTGATAGGGCAAGCCTCTACCATCATTGTGCCTATGGATAATACTCAAAAAAATCATCTAAAAGCCTATGGTGTAGCTTATTGGGTATTAGAAAACAACATGATAATGGAATGGCTTCTTAATTATAAGGGGGGAAGTTTCTTAATGCCGCACAATAAATTTGTTGAAGAACAATTAATCATTAAAGGTGTAAGCTATAAAGTGATTCCTGATGCAAAAGTAAAACAAATTAAAGCGCAAATTGCTAATCCAGAGGTTAACATGGAGGTAGTACAACTAGAAAAAGCACCTAAAATTGCAGTTTACACACCAAAGGGAAAACAACCTTGGGATGATGCCGTTACACTTGTGTTGACTTATGCTGAAATACCTTATGAGGAAGTTTATGACTCAGCTATTGTTAAAGGTGCATTAGCAGAATTTGACTGGCTACACTTGCACCATGAAGATTTTACAGGACAATATGGAAAGTTTTACCGTTCTTATCACAATGCACCTTGGTATCAAAAACAAGTAAAACAAAATGAAACTACCGCACACGCATTGGGATATAGTAAAGTCTCAAAACTTAAATTAGCAGTAGCCCTTAATATTAGAGATTATGTTATAGGTGGAGGATTTCTTTTTACTATGTGCTCCGGCACTGACAGTTACGATATTGCATTAGCAGCTATGAACACTGATATATGTGAAAAAATGTATGATGGCGACCCTTCAGAACCGGGATACCAATCAAAACTAGACTATAATCAAACACTAGCGTTTACAGATTTTACCATTGAACGTGACCCTATGGTATATGAATATTCAGACATTGACGGAACTAAAGACCACCGACTACCAGAATCTCAAGACAAATTCTTTCTTTTTGATTTCTCTGCTAAATGGGATATTGTACCTACAATGTTATGTCAAAACCACACCAAAGTTATTGATGGCTTTATGGGGCAAACAACAGATTTTAGAACAAAGTTTATAAAACCAAATGTACTTATTTTAGGAGAAAATAAAAACTTAGGCACTGCCCGATACATTCACGGCGAATTAGGTATGGGAACTTGGACCTTTTATGGCGGTCATGACCCTGAAGATTACAGACATTACGTTGGTGACCCGCCCACAGATTTAAACTTACACCCCAATTCACCAGGGTACAGATTAATCTTAAACAATATTCTTTTTCCTGCAGCTAAGAAAAAGAAGAGAAAAACGTAGCCTAAACTAAAAGTAAAGGTTTAATTATATTAGCTACCTTTGCAGTAAATTTATTTATTGTGACATTTAAAGACTTAAACCTAAATACACCCCTACAAAACATACTTGAAGAACTAGGATATATTTACCCAACCCCCATTCAGGTTAAATCATTACCAATAATATTAAGTGGTAGAGATATAGTTGGTGTAGCACAAACAGGTACAGGTAAAACATTCGCGTATTTGCTTCCTATTCTAAAGTCTTTAAAATATTCGGAACAAAGACACCCTCGTGTATTAATTGTAGTGCCAACCAGAGAACTAGTGGTGCAAGTAGTCAAAGAAATTGAAAAACTAACCAAGTACATTACATGCAGATATGCGGGAATTTATGGTGGAACGAATATCAATACCCAAAAACAATTGATATATGATGGTTTAGATATTTTAGTTGCAACACCAGGTAGATTGTTAGATTTAGCAATAGATAAAAATCTCAGGTTAAAATCTATACAAAAATTAGTAATAGATGAGGTAGATGAAATGCTTAACCTTGGCTTTAGAACACAATTAATTAATGTGTTAGATTTACTTCCGCAAAAACGACAAAACTTATTGTTCTCAGCTACATTAACCAAAGATGTCAACACCATTATCCAAAGCTACTTTAATCATCCTGAAACTGTTGAAATAGCACCAACAGGTACCCCTCTTGATTTAATCATTCAAAAAGCTTACCTTGTACCAAACTTTTACACTAAAGTTAACCTATTAGAGCATTTATTGAAAGACGACAGTTTTACCAAAGTATTAATTTTTGTAGAAAGTAAAAAACTAGCAGATCGATTAGCAGAGCATCTTGAAAAATCATTTGGCGAGCAAATGGGAGTTATCCATTCCAATAAATCTCAAAATTTTAGATTAAACGCCATTAAAAAATTTGAAACAGGGGCGCATAGAATCTTAATAGCAACCGAATTAATTGCACGCGGAATTGATATAAATGATGTCACTCATGTCATAAATTTTGACACACCGAAAATTCCTGAAAATTATATTCACCGTATTGGCAGAACGGGCAGGGCTGATAAAGCCGGAATAGCAATTACATTTATCAATGAAGTAGAAGAAGCGTATCAACAAGCCATTGAAAGTTTAATGAAAATTCAAATTCCTTTACTTGACATACCTAAAAACGTTGAAATATCAACAAAATTTACAGATGATGAACGTCCAAACTTAATGGATAAAAATTATTTAAAAAAATCTAAATTAAAAGGTCAAGGCGCTTTCCATACTAAAAAAGATAAAAACAAAAAACAGAATATTGGCGGTTCATACAAACTAAAAATAAAAGCCAAATACAAAAAACCTCAAACACGGTCTGCCAAAAGTAAAAAAAAATAATTCTTTCTTTGGGTGTTTAAACGTGCTTTCCATTGTAATTTAGCTTTTGTAAGTTTACCAAATGTAAACCAAAAAACGTGCTTCTAAAGTCGCAATCTTTTGCTAACATTTGGTATAAAACTTACAAAAACCAAAGTTGCCATTCCAATCACTAACACAAAAAAATAATAGGCGCTATTGATAATAAAATAACACTATTTTAAAAAGCATCAAATTTTACTTCGCTACATTATAAATAACATCTTGGATTCTTGTTCTAATGTTCTGTTTTACAATTTTCCAATTTTGGTCATTTGGATAGGAACGATTAGATAAAAACACATAAACAATATCGTGCTCTGGATCTGCCCAAGTGTAGGTACCTGTATAACCAGAATGTCCAAAACTACTTAAAGATACTTGACTACAGGTTGGGCCACCATCTAAACTTCTAACTGGTTTATCAAAACCAGCTCCCCTCCTATTTTTAGGACAGTACTGACATTTAGTAAATTCTTTAATAATTTCTGGTTTAACATATTCAACACCTCCATATTTACCATCATTAATCAAAGAATACATTAATTGAGCTAAATCTAAAGCATTGCTAAACAACCCTGCATGCCCACCAACACCACCTAAAGTAGCAGCACCTTGGTCGTTTACATCTCCCCAAATAATTTGACGCCTAAAGGTTGTGTCATTTACCGTTGGTGGAATTTCATCTCTTGTAAACTTATACAAAGGGTGGTAGGTCATTCTGCTAAGTCCCATAGGTTTATATATGTAATGCTGTACATAATCTTCTAATGGCATATTTACCTGTTTTTCAATAATAACTTTCAAAAAATAATATCCAATATCTGAATATTTATATCTCTTTGTTCTTAATTTAGTTCTTAAAATTCTATTAAAAATACTATCTTGAAACTCAGGTTTAATGTAAATACCTTCGGCTACCCTTTTACTATAAGTTACTGAAGAATCTTTACTGTAATAAAACGATTTTAAAGCGTTTTTATTCTTGCTATCTAACGTATTCATATAAAAAGGAATCCACGGAACAAACCCTGCCTGATGCGCTAACATTTCGCGTAGTTTTATAGAGGCATAGGGTGTTCCCTCAACAATTTCAGGTAAATAGTCGTTCAGGGTTTTGTCAATATCTATGAGACCTTTTTCTGTTAATTGCATCAATGTGTATGTTGTAGCGGCTATTTTTGTTACAGAGGCTAAATCGTAAATGGTATGCCATCTTACTTTTCTTTTCTTTTCATAGGTATGGTAACCAAAAGATTTGTAATAAAACAAATTACCGCCTTTAATAGCTAACACTTGACACCCCGGAAACACCCCATCTTTAATTGCTGTTTTAACAATTTTATCTATTTGATTTAAAGAATCAACTGAATACCCCATTTCTTCAGGCATAACAAAATGTAAACGCGTAGTTTTTTTATAAGTTAAGCCCAACCCCTCTTTAAACTCTGATGAACAAGTTACTGGTAATTTTCCTTTTGGAACAATGCCTCCAAAAATTAACTCTCCTGCTGATTTTCTAGTATATTTGGTGTCTTGATACGCTACTACAATTGCTTTTGTTCTACTTTGTGCACCAAAAGACTTTAACACGTAAGGATTACCAAATATAACACTAATTACCTCTTTAGTTTGGGCTAGCCTATTTTGTAGATTAATAGCCTGTCTTGTAATTCCAAAATTACGTCTCGGACTATTATTGGTATGATGAAAACCTATGATAACTCTATCATATTGTTTTAACTGTTCTAATAATTTTTTTTCGCTTTCAGCAGATAATGAACGTGGAATTTTAATCTCAGAAATTGCAGTATAATAATTCATCATTTTATAAAATTGGTTATGCCCCGTACCTCCTATATTCAAATACACCATTTTTGTAGAATCTAACCTTTTAAATGGTAAAATGTTATTTTTATTTTTAATTAAGGTTATAGATTCGTCTGCTAAAGCACGATTTAATACCGTATTTTCCACCGGATTTAATTTCTCAATCAAACCGTCAATTTTAATAGGATTATAGCGATTAAGTCCCACCCACTCTTTAGCTTTCAATATCTTTAAACAACGCTCGTCAATTTCTTCTTGCGTTATTTGTCCTTTTGCTATAGCTTCTTTAATCTTTTGAATACCAACAGGCACATCCTCTGGAAATAGCAGTATATCATTTCCTGCTAAAATGGCTCTTACATCAACCTCACCCGGTGCATAATACTTTGACACCCCTCTCATGTTTAAAGCGTCAGTAAAAATTAAACCTTTAAATCCTAGTGTATCTTTTAACAAACCATTAACTATTTTAGGCGATAATGTTGAGGCTTGATTAACGGTGTTATCAAGTTTTGGAATATATAAGTGTGCAACCATCACACTCATTAATCCCTCACTTATCAATTGTTTAAACGGATACAATTCTAAACTGTCAATACGCTTATAATCGTGGTTAATAATTGGTAAAGTTTTATGCGAATCACTATCCGTATCACCATGACCAGGAAAATGCTTTCCGCAGGCAATAACGCCTTGGCTTTGCATTCCTTTCATATAAGCTATACCCAACATAGCAACTTGTTCCTTGTTCTCACCAAAAGAACGATTATTAATAACAGGGTTTTTAGGATTATTATTTACATCAATCACTGGTGCAAAATTGATATGAATACCTAATGATTTACATTGGTTTGCAATTTGTTGCCCCATTTGATAAATTAATGCCTCATTTTGAATAGCTCCTAACATCATTTGTCGTGGATAAACAGTTGTAGAGTCTAATCTCATAGATACCCCCCACTCACCATCTATGGCAATAAACAACGGTGTATTAGCTTTTGACTGATAATAATTTGTAAGTTTTGCTTGCCGTCTTGGACCACCTTTAAAAAAAATCAAACCACCTATCTTGTATTCTGACACAAACTTTTCAATTTTTTTTACATGTTCTAAACCTTTATTTGAATAAGCTGCAACCATAAACAATTGAGCTATTCTTTCATCCGGTGTTAGTGAATTTAAAACTGAATCTGCCCACGTAGATTCAACATTCAAAAACTCAGGTGTTTTATCAGGGTTAGTTGTTAAGGTGTAAAAAGAAGTCGTTACTATTAAAAAGAAAAATATTAAAATTACCAAACCAAAAGGTTTTATTGTTTTATTGAGGTTATTCATAAACATAAATTATCTGTTACTTCTGTATATTTTACGAAAATACATAAATCAAATTTGCATAAATCTTGCCACCCTTATTAGTTATCCACTTTTAATCGTTAAAGATTTGAATACTTTTCATAATATTTCTTAAAATTCTTATTAATTTAGCGGGGTTAAAAATTCATAGTAATGAAAAAACTTTTAGAAAAATTCGAAAACAAACAGCCTGAAATTGTTTTTGAATGGAAAGACCCTGAAACAGAAGCTGTTGGTTGGGTCGTTATTAACTCACTAAGAGGAGGAGCAGCTGGAGGGGGTACAAGAATGAGAAAAGGTCTTGACAAACGTGAGGTTGAATCTCTTGCCAAAACCATGGAAATTAAATTTACAGTGGCAGGTCCTCAAATAGGCGGAGCAAAATCTGGAATTAACTTTGACCCCAAAGACCCACGTAAGGAGGGCGTTTTAAGAAGATGGTATGCAGCAGTTACTCCTTTACTTAAACATTACTATGGAACTGGTGGAGATTTGAATGTAGATGAAATTCATGAAGTAATTCCTATTACTGAGGATTGCGGTGTTTGGCATCCACAAGAGGGGGTGTTTAACGGTCATTTTCAACCACGTGAAGCTCAAAAAATTAATAGAATAGGGCAGTTAAGACAAGGTGTATTAAAAGTAATTGAGGATACTCATTTTTCTCCTGATGTAAGTAGAAAATATGTTGTTGCTGATATGATTACTGGGTATGGAGTGGCGCAATCTGTTTTACACTATTACTCTATTTGGGGTGGAGGCATTAAAGACAAAAAAGTTGTTATACAAGGTTGGGGTAATGTTGGCTCTGCCGCAGCTTATTACTTAGCGCAATATGGTGCTAAAATTGTTGGAATTATTGACCGAGTTGGCGGACTTATCAATGAGGAAGGTTTTACTTATAAAGAAATTACAAATTTATTTCTTAACAAAAACGGCAACGAATTAAATGCACCAAATATGTTATCCTTTGATGAGGTAAATGCTAAAATTTGGGATATTGAAACAGATGTGTTTTTACCTTGTGCAGCCTCTAGATTAATTACAAAAGATCAAATTGACAGAATGATAAAATCTGGTCTTGAAGTTGTGTCAGCAGGGGCAAATGTACCGTTTGCTGATAAAGAAATTTTCTTTGGTCCGATTGCCGATTTTACAGATGAACATATCGCGGTAATACCTGATTTTATTTCAAATTGTGGTATGGCAAGAGTCTTTGCTTATCTTATGAGTAACGATTTAAAAGAGTTAACTGATAAAGGTATTTTTAAAGACACCTCAAACATAATTAAAGAAGCGTTAGTTGTTACACACAAAAAAAACCCAACTAAAACAGGTATAGCTAAAGCGGCCTTTGAAATTGCACTAAATAAATTAATCTAATAAAAATATTTTTAAAAATGAGCATAGAAACATTAATTGTCATTGTATTTATCTTAGGTTATGTAGCCATAACCATAGAACACACATTAAAAATTGATAAACTTATCCCCGCGCTACTAATGATGGCATTTGCTTGGGCCTTAGTTGCTTTTGGTCTTGAGGGGTTTTCTACTTGGTTTGATTCGCATAATTACGAAATTATTGATGATTTTAAAGATTGGGGACATGAACAAAAATTACACGAAATGGAACGAACATTACTTCACCATTTTGGAAAAACATCTGAAATCCTTATATTTTTAATTGGCGCCATGACAATTGTAGAAATTATTGATCACTTTGACGGATTTTCTACTATCAAGAAGTTTATTAAAACCACAAACAGACGTACCTTATTATGGATTGTTACCATTTTAGCTTTTATTTTATCTGCAATCATTGATAACTTAACAGCCACAATAGTTTTAATAACTATTTTACGTAAGCTGTTGTCAAACAATTCTGACCGTATTTGGTACGCTGGCTTAATTATTATTGCTGCTAATGCTGGAGGCGCTTGGTCGCCAATTGGTGATGTTACCACTACCATGCTTTGGATGGGAAAAAAAGTAACTGCAGGAAAGCTAATTGAATATTTAATTCTACCATCTTTAATTTGTATGCTTATCCCAACATTTATTGCAAGCTTTATGAAACCTTTCAAAGGCACGTTTAAACAAGCAAATGATGAAAAAGAAACAAACCCAAAAGGGCCATTAATGCTATATTTAGGTCTTGGAATGATTGTCTTTGTGCCAATTTTTAAAACAATTACTCACCTACCACCCTATCTAGGTATGATGCTTTCATTAGGAGTAGTTTCTATGGTTGCCGAATTAGTAAGTAATAGACAATTTTCAATTACAAAGCTTGAAAGTGCAAATTCAGAGGATAGTGCACACCAACATCACAGCCCTACCTTTAGGGCTTTAACCAAAATTGAAATGCCCTCTATTTTATTCTTTCTAGGTATTTTGATGACGGTAGCTGCCCTAGAATCGTTAGGATTAATATTTGAGTTTGGACAAAGCGTACAAGCAAAAATGGATAATAATCTATTTATAATGCTTTTAGGTGCTGGTTCTGCTGTTATTGATAATGTCCCTTTAGTAGCGGCAAGTATGGGAATGTATGATATAACAGAATTTTCTACTGATAACTCAGTATGGCATTTTATAGCTTACTCGGCTGGTACAGGAGGGTCTATGTTAATTATTGGATCTGCTGCTGGCGTTGTAGCTATGGGTATGGAAAAGATATCATTCTTTTGGTATCTTAAAAACATTGCATGGCTTGCACTTGTTGGCTTTTTAAGTGGTGCTGCTTTTTTTTATTTTATAGAAATTCATTTTGCAGGATAAATGTAACAAAACATAATATAAAACGTTAATAAACAATAAACTGAATAATATATGAGTGCTTTAGCATTATTACAAGAAGGAATTACAATGGCTTCAGATAGTACCGCAACAGGTATCATTGATGCAACAAAAGAAGTTAGTGTATGGGATTTAGTAATAGGAAGAGATTCAACTACAGGTGAAATAAGTATTACCAACTTAATTGTGATGATAGCATTATTTGCTATGTCTATAGTATCCGTTTACATTTTTGTTGAACGTTATCTTTCTATTAATAAAGCCGCTAAAGATAAAAACGATTTTATGCCTAGAGTTAAAGAATACCTAATTGAAGGGAAAGTTGACTCAGCTATTGATTTATGTAATCAAACCGATAATCCAGCTTCTAAAATGGTAGCAAAAGGAATTTCTAGAATAGGCAAATCACAACAAGACATAATGTCCTCAATAGAAAATGTAGGTAATCAAGAAATTTATAAACTTGAAAAGCGATTAGATTTTTTAAGAACCGCTTCTGGTATTGCACCAATGATTGGCTTTTTAGGTACTACACTCGGTATGGTACGTGTGTTTAATGCTATGAAATTTGAAACCTCTGTTGAGCTCCCAACTATTTCAGGAGGTATAATGGAAGCAATGATTACTACAATTGCTGGATTAGTTGTAGGGATTATTGCTAAAGTGGGATATAATTACTTACAATCTAAAGTGTCTGAAGTAATTCACGAAATGGAAGGAGCCTCAATAGAATTTTTAGATTTATTGAACCAACCAGGTAGATAATTGTATATAGTAAAAGATGAACTTAAAAAGAAAAAATAATATAGACCAATCGGATGATGGAATGTCATCAATGACAGACCTTGTTTTCTTATTGCTGATATTTTTTATCATAATGAGTACCATGGCAAAAAGTACATTACCTGTGGATTTACCTTCGGGAAAAAAAACAACCCACTCACAAAAAGATTCTCCAGTTGAAGTTGGTATAGATGCTGAAAACAACTATTTTATTGACGCTAATAAGACTAAAATTTACACTTTTGATGAAATTATACCCGTTTTAGAAGCAAAAATTGCAGAACAATCAACGCCAACTTTAAAAATATCAGGTGATAAAAATGCCAGTTATGAAGCTATTTTTAATCTGATTGCCGTATCAAAACAAAAAGATTGGAAACCCGTTTTATCATACAAAAACTAAAAAAAATTAATCATGAGTTTTTTAAAAGCATTAAAAGATGAGGACCATAGAAAAGCATTATATGCTTCTCTAATCTTTATGATGATTTTGCTTTTATTTTTTTTACTGGCAGGATTTGAAATTCCCGACCCTCCATTACAAGAGAAAATTGTAGAGGTTGAAATTGAATTTGGTTCTCAGCCTATTGGGGGTTCTTCTTCTAATTCTGAAAGTGTTCAAGAAGTAACACAAGTAACTACTCCTCCTTCACGAGAAATCGATACACAAGAAGACTCTCCTGTTACTGTAAATAGTGGACAATCAAATACAAATCAAGAAACAACGAATACAACTACCACCACTGAACAGCCAAAAGTAGATAATACTTTTACCTTTGGTGGTAATGGAGGAAATTCATCAGGGAACGGTAGTGGAACTGGTTTTGGTAATGGTGATGGCGTTGGCGGAAATGGTAGTGGAAACACCCCCGGTAACGGTAGTTCAACTAATAAGAAACGTAAATTAATAGATGCTGGAGGTATCACTGCACAAACACAAGAAGAAGGTAAAATTGCTTTAGACATTTGGGTAGATGAAAAAGGAAATGTGGTAAGAACAAAATATAATGCCTCTCACTCAACATCAGGTAGTGAAAAACTAAAAACTCTAGCTAGAAAATGGGCGTTTACCTTACAGTATGATAAATTATTGGGAGCACCTGTTCAACACGTAGGTTACAAAGTGTTTACGTTTAAAAAACAATAATGAAGTATCAAAGTGCTATAGATTATTTATTTAATCAGTTAGCAAATTACCAAAAAACGGGCAGTACAGCATATAAACCAGGTTTAGACAATATAAAAATACTATTAAATAGTTTAAACAATCCAGAAAAGAATCTAAAAACTATACATTTGGCAGGTACAAATGGCAAAGGTTCAACCGCGCATATAATTGCTAGTATTTTAATAGAAAATGGCTACAAAGTAGGCTTATTTACAAGTCCTCATATTAAAGATTTTAGAGAACGCATAAAAATTAATGGTAAAATAATATCTCAAAAAGATGTTACAAACTTTATAGAAAATAATAGACAGAACTTTAAAACTATATCACCATCATTTTTTGAGATTACAACTGCAATGGCATTTTACCTTTTTAATCAATACAAATGTGATATATCAATTATTGAGACAGGATTAGGTGGAAGGCTGGATTCAACAAACGTTATTGAACCAGAAGTTTCTGTAATAACAAATATAGGTATAGACCATACAGAATTTTTAGGTGACACTATTGAGGAGATAACGGTAGAAAAAGCTGGAATCATAAAATATAACACTCCAGTGGTAATTGGTGAGTTTAATCCTATAACTTATGAGATTTTTCAATCTCAGTCAAAAGAAAAAAGGGCAAATATTGTTATATCCGACCAACAAAAAGTAGAAACAGATTTATTAGGTCAATTTCAACAACAAAATTGCTCTGTTGCACTAACCACTATTAATGTATTAAAAGAAAAAGGTTGGTATATCGATAATAAAAAGACACAAATAGCTTTAACAAGAGTAAAATATAATACAAATTTAAGAGGGCGTTTAGAACAAATAAGTCTAAATCCTAAAATAATCATTGACGCTTCACATAATGAGGATGGCATCAGAAATTTATTTAAAGAAGTAAGTTTAATGACTTTTAATAATCTACATTGTATTTATGCTACATCATCTGACAAAAACGTTGAAGATATTATGTCTTTATTCCCAAAACAAGCCACTTATTATTTAACTACATTTAATTCAAAAAGAAGCCTATCTCCAAACGAATTAGAAATAAAAGCTAAAAAATATCACCTTAGTTATTCAATTTATAAAAATATAGACAAGGCTTTAGAGTCTGCAAAACAGACCTATCATCAGGGGGATTTGATATTAATTTTTGGGAGTTTCTTTCTTCTTGAAAAAATAATTTAATTTTTTTAATTTTTTCATTGCAACAATAAAAAAAACTATTATATTTGCACCCGCGATAGGCATTTGTAAAAGTGTTATTGGGTGATTAGCTCAGTTGGTTCAGAGCACCTCGTTTACACCGAGGGGGTCGGGGGTTCGAGTCCCTCATTACCCACTACGTATAAAGGATAGTTTTAATTAACTATCCTTTTTTATTTGCTGTCAATTTCATTTTGCAAAATCCAAACACTTTAATAACGTAAAAATCTATCTCTTTTTAAGTAAGATAGCCGAGACGAGTTCCGTTTAAACAACTTAAAACCAAATTTACACAACAATAAAAAAAGCCACTCCAATACTGGAATGGCTTTCGCTCCTCTTCTTGGACTCGAACCAAGGACCCTCTGATTAACAGTCAGATGCTCTAACCAGCTGAGCTAAAGAGGAATTTTGTTTAAGCATTTCTTTAAATGCGAGTGCAAATATATAACAAATAAATATTTCAACAAAAAAAAAGATGAAAAAAAATCATCTTTTTTTTAAGTTATTGGTTATTACTTTTATACAATTAGAATAAATCATCCTCAATATCATCAACAGCCTTAGAAATATTATCAAATCCATCTGTATCAGAAACATCATCAGAGAAAGACTCATCACTATTGTGTTTACTTGTATTTTGACCTGGTCTTAAAATATTAGTTTTGGAAACATTTAATCTAATCTCTGTTTTAACTGTATTATCATCTTGTAAATACCCTTTAGCAAAAGGTGTACCTTGAATTTCAACCAGAGTTCCTTTTTTAAGAAAATCCATAATTCTTAAGTTAGCTCCCTCTTTCTTCCAAATGGTACAATTTACCCAGGTGGTTTTTGTTTTTTGTTGCCCTGTTTTTTTATCTCTCCAATTTTTGTTGTGCGCCACTGGAAAATTAATGGCTATTACACCGTTTTCCATATTTCTTAATGTAGCGTCTTTACCGATATTACCAATTAGTCTAGTCTCAAATACTGTTGCCATAGGTTAAGTTTGTTAGTTATTATTTTAGTTAAAATTAATGCTTTTTTCTTATAAACTGTTACTTTATTACGATAAAAATTAAAATTTGTTACTCGAATTGTATAATATAAGCATCTTTATACCCCTTTGATTGTACTGATTTTTGTGCTTTTTTCGCTACTTTTTTGGTGTCGAATGGACCTATATAATATTTATATTTGTACATACTTTTGCTGTTTACTTTGACTCTTTCTACTTTATATTTTAACCTCTTAAACTCTTCAATATTTACCTCTAAAGGGTCTATGGAAGACATAATTTGAACCTTATATTTTACACCTCCTGTGCTTGTATTTGAAACCTGTTTTGATGGAGGTGTAAAGTTAATATCTTTATGTTTTTGCTTAATAAATTCACGCGTTGCTCTAAAAATTGCTGATGCAATAATCTCTTGTCCATAAGACGTGTTTAGATAATTTGCTTCAGATGTATTGGTTAAAAACCCACATTCAACTAAAACTGTTGGCATTTTTGTTTCTTTTAAAATTTGTATGGAATGACCAATATCATTACCAGTTTTAACGCCCCTACTCTTTCTACCTGCCCTTGTTCTAAATTGTTTTTCAATGGCTAACGCCCATTTATATGAGCTTTTAGAGTCGTAGTTGTGTATGTGTGTTTCTGTACCGTAAGCGGAAGTGTTATCTGAGCCATTACAATGAATACTAATCATATAATTAACATTTTTAGAGTTTGCCATATTAACCCTCTCTCTTAATGTAGGGTAAGAATCATCAGTGCGCGTATAAAGGACATTGACATGAGTTAAATTGTATTCAAAATAGTGTCCTAATTTTTTTGCTATTAATAAATTCAAATCTTTTTCAGGCAATAAGCCTTTAACTCTTGACAAATGACCAGGGTCTTTCCCTCCATGTCCTGGATCTATTAATATGGTAATTGAATTACTCGAAAAAGCATAAGGAACAATCAATAGTACACATGCCAATAATAGTTTTTTCATCTTCTAATTTTGTAATAATTCATAAAAATACCTATTATTATATTTCAAAAACTGAACCAATTGAAGAAGTAATTCAATATTAAATGTTAAAAAAATAAATCTTGATACTTATCTTTGCTATAATGTCAAAGTTTAACACTATAAAATATAACAACAATTGGATAAATATCTACATTGTAGTTGGGTTATTTTGTTTAATTATATTTCTAATAGGTGGTTATATATTAAATGATTACTATACTTATGCTTACAGTGTATTAGCAATTTTACCTATATATATAGGTTTTACTCTTAAAAAGATTCTCTATGCCAAAGTATCCCCTGATGAAATTATTGTTTTTGGGTTATGGGGTCAAATTAAAAAACATTATCAACTTAAACCTAATGAAAAATTCACGGTTAAAAATAACAGAATTTACGTATTAAAAACAGATAAATTCTCAAAGGTAAAAATGAATAGTTGGTTCGTAAATAAATATGATTGGCAAAATGTTATTGAAATGTTTGACCGTAACCAAGCTGAGAAAATAACAAAACATCTTATAAATGATTAGTTTAGTGTTTGGAAGAAAATATAGTAAGATCAAAAACTACAAATTATCTTCTTCACTAAAATTATTAACCCCTATTTCAATATATAAAATAAAAATTAGTAGATTTGACCCTATTATTTAAGCAATACTATTAACAAATGAAAACTGTACAATTTAGAGAGGCATTACGAGAAGGAATGTCAGAAGAAATGAGAGCCGACAAACGTGTTTTTTTACTAGGTGAAGAAGTAGCAGATTATAATGGCGCTTATAAAGTTTCTCAGGGTATGTTAGATGAATTTGGGGCAAAAAGAATTATTGACACCCCTATTGCCGAACTAGGTTTTACTGGTATTGCTGTTGGTGCTGCAATGAATGGATTACGTCCAATAGTTGAATTTATGACTTGGAATTTTGCCATTTTAGCTGCCGACCAAATAATTAATGAAGCAGCAAAAATACTTCAGATGTCTGGTGGTCAAATAGGTTGTCCTATTGTATTTAGAGGAGGGAATGGTCAAGCGGGTCAATTAGCCGCTACACACTCTCAAAGCTTTGAATCATTTTATGCACATGTGCCAGGTTTAAAAGTAGTTACACCTTCAACTCCTTATGACGCTAAAGGATTAATTAAAGCCGCCATTAGAGATAATGACCCAGTATTGGTTATGGAATCTGAAAAAATGTATGGCGATAAAGGTGAAATACCTGAAGGAGAATACATAGTACCTATTGGTGTTGCTGATATCAAACGAAAAGGTAGTGATGTTACTATCGTTACCTTTGGTAAAATCATTAAAGAATGTCATAAGGCTGCTACAGAATTAGAAAAAGAAGGTGTATCTGTTGAAATTATAGACTTACGTTCCGTAAGACCAATAGATTATGATACAGTAGTTGAATCTGTGAAAAAAACCAATAGATGTGTTATTGTTGAGGAATCTTGGCCAATTGCCTCTATTGCTTCTGAAATAGCTTATTGGTTACAAAATTATGCTTTTGACTATTTAGACGCGCCTGTAAAAAGAGTAATGCAATCTGATACCCCTTTCCCCTTTAGCCCTCCATTAATGGAAGAAGCCTTACCTAACGTACAAAGAATCGTTGCTGCAATTAAGGCTGTAATGTATAGATAAACAATACAACTTTTAGGCGTATTAAATTAATAATGACTAAATAGGTAGCAAAGGTACAATTAATTAAAATCAAGTCTTTTATCTAGCCTTACAACAAAGTGGTATTTTGTTTTTATCAAACAGTAATGGTTGCAAACTACTTTATCTTAAATTTTGTATCTTTGTCGTATGACAAACAATGATATATTTAAAAAACTAAGAGTTGCTTTAAAATTAACAAATAAAGACATTGTAGAAATATGCAAACTTGTCGATTTTAAAGTCTCTGAAAGTGAATTGGGTGCATTTTTTAGAAAAGAAGGGCATCCAAAATATCGCAATTGTGGTGACCAAATATTAAGAAATTTTTTGAACGGCCTAGTAATTCATTTACGTGGACCTATGCCTGACAAACGAACTGAAGATTATCAAAAAAAGCTGAAAACAACACAAAACAAATAAACAATCAACTTTTATTAGGGTAAACCCTATCCTTCTGTTTAGTAAAATAATTGTATCTTTAGTGAAAATTTTTTATGAAACGGGTTTTTCTTTTTATATTTTTTACGTTTATATTTTTTTTAAAAAGTAAAGCTGATATCATTCTTTATGAGGATTTTACATCAGGTGTCTTACCTCTTGGTTGGTCCAATACTGCTTTACAAGGAACAGATCTGTGGATTTTTAGGTCTTCCCCTGCTTTTGGTTCACAATCGGGAGGGGGATATGCCGTTTTTGATGACGACTTATTAGGCGCGGCAACCATACCAAATGAATCATATATTGAAACGCCCTCATTAGATTGTTCCAATAGAACTACAGTTTATCTATCTTATTCTCACCACTGGTTTGGAGTTGAGTTCACTCACGGTTACGTGGAAATTAGCAATAATGGAGGTACAGCTTGGACTCAATTAATAGATTATCACAAGGTGACTAAAGGTAGTTTAACTGCATCACAAGATACAATTTTTGATATAACAACTTATGCGGCAAATCAAGCAGATGTGCGCATAAGATTTAGATATACAGATGGAAGTCAAGCAGGTAGATGGTGGTATATTGATGATGTTAAAGTTTACTCTGACCCAGATGTTGGAATATCAGCTTTAAACCTCCCAAATTACCTAGGTTGTAACCAATCTTATTCTAATACTGAAACAATAACAGTTGAAATTACTAATTATGGTGTCAATCCAATCACAAATATTCCAATTACATGTGTTGTTTCGGGTGGAACAGCTGC
>DQTE01000106.1 GCA_015662905.1 Crocinitomix sp.
ATTTTTAGAGCGGAAATATCACGTTTAAGTCAGTCGGATATTGATGTAAATAACATTAAAGCGTTATCTGAACACCAAGAACGTGCCTTTAAGGATATTAAGTCTCATTTTAAAACAAAAGATGTTGTATTGTTACATGGTGTGACTTCATCTGGTAAAACTGAAATTTATGTTAAACTAATTCAAGAAGCTTTAGATAGAGGAGAACAAGTACTTTACTTGTTACCCGAAATAGCACTAACAGCACAATTAATCAATAGATTACAACATTATTTTGGTGATTTAGTGGGCATTTATCATAGCAGATTTAATCAAAATGAACGCATTGAAATTTGGAATAAAGTTTTAACAAATGATTTACAGCAGTATAGAATTATATTAGGCGCCAGATCATCAATCTTTTTACCTTACACTAACCTTGGTTTAATAATAGTAGATGAAGAACACGAAAACTCATTTAAACAATACGACCCTGCTCCGCGTTACAATGCAAGAGATGTTTCTATTGTATTAGCCATAGAACATCATGCAAAAGTTTTACTTGGGTCTGCTACCCCCTCAATTGAATCTTATTATAATGCTAAAGAAGGCAGATATGGATTAGTTGAACTTGACCAAAGATATGGTGGGGTTAAAATGCCTGAAATTTTGTGTGCAGATTTGGAAAAAGAAACCAAACAAAAAACAATTAAATCACATTTTTCCTCTTTTCTACTATCTGAAATGGAAGTAGCCCTTGAACGCGAAGAACAAATTATTTTATTTCAAAACCGTAGAGGCTACGTACCTTTGTGGAGTTGCGAAATGTGTAACTGGACTCCACAATGTAAAAACTGTGATGTATCTTTAACTTATCATAAATCAAGTAACGCTTTAAAATGCCATTATTGTGGTTTTTTTATGTCCCCTCCATCCTCTTGCGGTGCTTGTGGTAGCCGTAAATTAAAAATGATAGGATTTGGAACTGAAAAAATTGAAGATGAGTTAGCCATTTATTTACCTAACGCCAATGTTCAACGTATGGACTTTGATACTACTCGTAGTAAAAATGCTTACGCCAATATCATTTCTGACTTTGAAAACAAACGTGTTGATATTTTAGTAGGCACTCAAATGGTAACTAAAGGATTGGATTTTGAAAATGTAGGATTGGTTGGTATTTTAAGTGCAGATCAAATGCTAAAATTTCCTGATTTCAGAGCTTTTGAACGTTCCTACCAACTAATGTCGCAAGTTGCTGGACGTGCAGGACGTAAAAACAAAAGAGGAAAAGTTATTATCCAAGCATTTAATCCTAACCATTGGGTTATTCAAAAAGTAATACAACATGACTATATTGGACTATACACACAAGAAATTATTGAGCGTAGAAACTTTCATTACCCACCTTTTTATAGAATTATTAATGTTCAATTACGGCATAAAAACCGTGACACCGTGCAATTTGGTGCGCAATACCTTGCTAAAACATTAACTGACGTATTTAAAGAACGCGTTTTAGGACCTGAAATTCCTCTAATTAGTAGAGTACGAAATTTGTATCTTCAAAATATAACCATTAAATTTGAACGAAATGCTTCACCAAAAAAGGTAAAAGATATTTTAACGCAAAAATTAGATGATTTTTTAGCCCAACACGATTTTAGGTCAATCAGGGTTGTAGTTGATGTTGACCCTCAATAATATATGATAAAAATAACTTCAATACTAAAAATTATAATAATGGCATTATGGACTATTATTAGTGTAATAATTGCTTTTACATTAATTATTATAAATTTTAGAACTAGCCCTGCAATATGGTTTGCTCATAAAATATGGGCACCATTTTTAATGTTTATTTTAGGCGCTAAACTAAGTATTGAAGGTTTAGAAAATATTAATCCAAAGGAAAAGTATATCATTTTAGCCAATCACACCTCTTTTTTAGATATACCAATGCTAACTGCCGGTTTACCAATTTTGTTTTATTATGTAGCTAAAAAAGAAATGCAAAAAATTCCTTTTTTAGGTTGGATTATGACTGCTTCGGGTATTATTTTTATAGATAGAGAAAATAAAAACAAAGCTATAAGAAGTATGCGAAAAGCAGGTAACAAAATTAAAGGTGGTAAAAATGTTATGATTTTTCCTGAAGGCACTTTCTATGCAAATAAAGAAAAACTAATTCCTTTTAAAAAAGGTGCTTTTCACTTGGCTATTCACGCTCAAGTACCTATTTTACCAGTTGCTATTGTTGGTGCTACTAATATTTGGCCAGCTGATAGTCATCTACAGTTAAAGCGTGGAAATTGTAAATTAATTGTAGGTAAACCAATTAATACAAAAGGCTATACCCTAAATGAAGTCAATGATTTACTCGACATTACTTATAAAGAAATGTACAAACTAATTCCGTAACACTAATACTTGGTTTTTGTAGGTAAAAAAGCTCATAAAAAATCCCTACTTTGATTTCAAAGTAGGGATTTAATAATTATACTTTATGATTTTTTACTACTCTACAATTAATTTGTAGGTTGCCGTTGTATTATTCTCAGTTACTTTAATAAAGTAAATTCCAGTTGTGTAATCTTCAACATTCATTATTAAAGTTCCGTTTATTGTATTTGTATAAACCTTCTCACCTGAAATTGTATATACTTCAACTGTTCCATTTAATCCTTTAACAGTTACGTTTGTTGTTGCAGGGTTAGGGTAAATAGATACGTTTAAATCCTTAATTGTATTGTATCCTAATACAATGATATCATTTACATCTCTTGGCAAAAGTTTATAATTTGAATAAGAATAATGTCCAATTCCCGTAATATTGTAAGTTTCTACTAAGGTAGATGTGTATGAAAATAAATCATCATCTACAAGTAAGCTGTCATTAGGGTTAGATGGATTTGAATTGATTACCCACATACCAAAACCAGCATTTGCATTTGTACATTCAGCATTGTTTACAACTAACAACACTCCTTCATATTCTTCCATTGTTTGAACATCAACAGATGTAACAACAAAAGGATTAGGGATAACAGCTGGTGCAGAATTTAAGGTGTAATTTGCTACATTTTCTATTTGCGTTGCACCAAAATTCTCTCCAACTTGTCCTTGTACCGTCACAGAATCACCTCTTGTAGGCGTATTTGTATTATCACTTACATATACACCTGACCAAGCACCTTCACCGTCTTGAATCCAATATCCTTGCCCTGTTTTAACTGCTGTTACAACACCTGCTGTTTCAACAAAGTTTCCTAACTCTGGTGAATCACCACTTGGTGCAGTTGTCATTTGTATTTCAGAAATAGTTTTAGGTGTATAGCTAACTGCCAATTGTGAAACACTTACCGAATCAACTACAATACCAATTCCAAATCCTGAAGTTGCAGGGTCTGTACCTCTTAAAGATAAAATAAACTCAGCACTTGTGCATCCTGCAGGTATAGTTACAGTTTGTGTTAACATAACTAAATTTCCTCCTGACAGTGTTGCCAAATCCATATATGGATTATAAGTTCCATAAACGCTATTTGTAACATCATAATAATTAGTTCTTAATTCTCCCATATTTGCCCCTGCCCATATCTTAATTTCGTAGGTTTGGCCAGGTGTTACAGTTACAGGCTGAGTTGTAAACCTTTTATGAGATGTGGTAGTGTTAATTAAAGAAGCCACTGATGTACCATAAGTAGCACCAACTGTTTGCTCTACTACGTTTGCTGAAGTAATATTTGTTGTTGTTCCCATCCAATCAATTGGGTCACCAGCCGCCCAAGAACTTAAATCACTTTGGAACACTTGTCCAAATGTGGTGCTACCAAAAGCAATAGCGGTTAAAAATGTAAATACTCTTTTCATAATTTTTATTTTTTTAGTTTATATTTATTTATTTAGTTTATATTTATTTATCCATTTATTTTAACATCATCAATCTCCCAAGTACTTCCATCAATAGCAGTTCCTGTATATTTAAAAGCAATATATACTTTACTTCCTACATAGGGTGATAAGTCTATAACACCAGAATCATGAAATCCCCATCCATTTGTTACAGGGTCCCAAGACACTAGGTTGGAGATGTCCGTCCATGTTCCTACTTGTGTTGGATTTCCTACACCAGTATAGTCTGTAGAAATTAGCATTTGTAATGGTGCTCCAGCATAGTTAACATCATTATTAAATTGAATTGAAGCAGATGCTGAGTTAGTAAAATCAATTTCAGGTGACATTAACCATGTTTCGCAAGCTGAATTTGCTGAACCATCCCAATTTGAAATTTTAGCAAAAAAATTACCACTAAATGAAGATGTTGCCCAAGGCACAGTTCCAGAAATATTAAATGATTGCCAACCTTGCAAAGTATTGTCTTCAAAATCAAAAACCAACTGTCCAAAACATCTTTGACCTGTCATATCTATTTCACCAAATGAACGTATCAATAATTGTAAATCTGAGTTGTATCGACTAACAATAGCCACAAGTGTTCCGTTTCCTTGCGCCACAAGTTCATTGGCAAAATTAGAGTATCCACTTGTTCTTACAATAATCGAATTTCCATCGCAATCAGTCAATGTTATATTTTTAGATTGTTGCCCTGTAGCATCTGCATAAGTAGTTCCAAGGTCAGCGGTAGAAAACTGTACATTTTCTAACACCACTAGCTGAGATAGATACTTGTACTGTACATTAGGATTAGATGGTTCCGTAGCTAAAACATTTGTAAATGACGTGTCTAAATCAGGAATAGTTACCAACTTAGGTTGTATATATTTCCCTGAAGCTTGAACAGCTACATTTTTTGAAAAATCAACTGAATCTAATTGCATCACACCTGCATATTTACTCAGTGTTGTTCCTTTTAAATTAATTCTAATTGAATCACCAACAAATAAAAAACCACTTTGTAACATTCTTACATTTAAAGCTTTTTCACCTTGTTGAATATAGATTTGTTTATAGATATTTCCATCTACTTCATCCATTGTTACAGTAGCATAAATATGATAAGTTGTATCAAATTTAATGTCTTGACCTTGATACATTGTTAACAAATCCTCTATTGACAAAATGTCAGAATCTGAAGTAATATTTAATGGCGGGTGATCAATCTCCTTTTTACAAGAAATTACTCCCAAACCAATTGTTAATAAAATAAATATTTTTTTCATCATTTAATTGTTTATCCTATAATTTTAATATCATCTATTTCCCAAGTACTTCCACTAGTTGTGGTTCCTGTATATTTAAAAGCTATGTGTACACTTGTAGCTATATAAGGTGACAAGTCAACATTACCTGAATTTGCCCATGCCCATCCACCAGCAGACAAAGTTGGGGATAGCGTAGTCCACGTGGCTGTGTTAGGGTCTGACGTTCCATCATAATCTGTAGAGACTAACACTTCTAATGCAGGTCCTGAATAATTATACGCATTATTGAAATTTAAATAAGGCGAACTTAAACCAGTTAAATCATAAGTTGGTGATATTAACCAATTTTCTGCATTGTAATTAGCGCCATCTATATAGTTTGAGATTTGACAATAATCAGTAGCAGCGCCACCTGCAGAGCTGGTTTCCCACACAACATTGTTTCCTACCACACTGTATTCTATCCAACCACCAGAAGTAACACTCCCGTCATCAAAATTTTTAATAGCTTGAATACCTGTAAATCTAGGTCCATTCATATCTATTTCACTAAATGAACGGATTAACAGTTGAACTGTGTTTCCAAACACTCCTACTATACAGGTAATACTCCCACTTCCATCTGCAATTATTTCATCAGCAAAGTTTGAGTATCCCGAACTTCTTACAATTGCAGTATTCCCATTAATATCTTCAAGAATAATATCTTTTGACTGTAAATTAGCTTTATCCGCATAAGTTCCACCCAATTCTGGTGCAATAAACTGCACATTTTCAAATTTAACCAATCTCGATTGAAGATTTGTATTTAATTGGTCTAAAGTTGTTATTGTTGGTGGAATGTTTTTTTCTACATCAATTTTAACAATATGCTTATCTATGTCAACTGAATCTATTTGATAAACGCCATTATACTGATTAAAAATTGTACCTTTTAAATCTATTCTTATTGAATCACCTTTAAATAGGCCGCCACTATTTAAAAGTCTCACATTTATTGCACTATTACCTGATTGTACATATACACTTTTGTAAATATTTCCATCTTCCTCATCCATTGTTACAATTGTATATACGGATAGATTTGAATCTATTTTACCTAAAGGCATACTTAATAAATCAGCCATTGTTATCACAGTTCCTGCTTCAGGAAAAGTAGTTACAGGCGCATCATATTTCTTTTGACAAGTTATTAATAAAGTTATTAAACCCAATACTATTAATATTTTTTTCATTTTTTGCTTCATTTTAATTAAAATCTAAGTTTAGCCATTGCAAAGTAGTTAAACCCGTACATATAACCCAACTTAGGTGGGAACTTATCTATATTTGTAACATCATATCGTAATTGCTCATATCCACCTGACTGATAATTTTGATTATTTGTTAAGTTACTAATGTTAACGGTAATATTTAGGTAATAGTTGGAAATTTTAAAAGATTTTCCTGCAAACATACTTACAGAATAACCATTTGACAATTGAGTTTGGTCTAAAACCTTATCCCATTGTGGATCAGTTGTTACAAAATTTTGAACAGCTTCAGCGGTTCTTCTATCAGGATTTGGATCTAAATAAATATCCGCATAGTAATTAAAATTAGCACCCGCAAACCAATATTTTTTACCTCTATACTTTACTCCAATAGAATAAGCAGATTGAGGCATTCCTCCTACTCTGTAATTTTTTAAATATACTGTTTTATTTTCAGCTAATAATTCTGCCGAGTTATCAACATAAATACTTGCAGTTGGTCTTGAAGTGTAAAGATACTGTCCGTAGGCAACCACTGCATTAACTGAAAAACCACCATACACTTGAGCATCTAAACCAAATTCTAAACCATGATTAAGGTAATCTACGCCTTTCATAATGTAGTTTACAAAAGAGTTATATTCATCATGGTAAAAACTTCTAGACCAAACAGCATTTTTACGTTCAGTATAATAATAAGTTGCTCTCATCTTTAACTTTGGATACTTTAAAATATAAGAGATATCGCCAGAGTAAATGAATTCATTTTGCAAATCTTCAATTACCGTATTTCTTGTTCTAGGAGATACAAAAGCACTTCTACTCCAAGGTGCTTGTGTTTTAACTAAGGCGTCTGCTGTAATAAATTGACGACCACTAATTTTATATACCACACCACCCTTTAAAGCATAGTTAAAAAATGTAGATTTTTCAGACTTTCCTTTTGAATTATCTGGAAATTTTCCATTTTGATTTATACCATTTCTAAAGAAATTAGAGGTAGATAATTCTAATGTACTATAAAAATCAAACTTATCATAACTAAAATCTAATTGCCCAAAAGTTGTAGCTTTTGTATTATTAATAAAATAATCATATTCAAACTTATCACCAACTCTAACAATTCTATTAGGTTTATTTATGTCGTTCATTGCTATTTGAGGGTCAACACCTACTTGTGTTGCAAATCTATCTATATCTACCCAATAGTCAGCTCCTAGTAAATCATTTATAGTTTTAAAATAATGATTTCTTTGGTATTGAATATAAATTCCAGATGATAGATTTATATTATCATTGAGTTTTTTGGTTAAATTAGAAGTCATTCCGTAAGCCAAAATATTGTTCCATCTTGTTTCAACTATATATTTTGCTCTTAACCCTTTAACATCATTCCCTGCTATTCCATCAACATCTTTCATAACATAAAGGTTATTTCTATTAGCTGCATACAATTCATCCCACTTAATTTGAGAAAAAGTAGGATCATTAATCCATTGGTCTCTCAAAATATTACCATTAATAGAATCATTTCTAGCATAATAATAAGACGGTAAATATCTATAATAGTCAGGTCTTGGGTCTTTAGCATCATTCCAGTTTAAAGAGGTTTGACCATATTGTCCCGCATTGACATATACAGAGGAGTTAAGTTTTGTATTGTTATCTATTTTCCATTCGTGATTAAATGTTATGATTGGTGTATGAGACATAGCTTGACGTGAATTACGTTTTACTTGTTTACCGTTAATTGTCTGATATCCCCAATAAGAATTATAGTAATTATTCCCTGTTAAATCATAAGCTTCTTGAACTGATATACCATTTCTACCTCTATTTGTTGGTGATCCAATTACTGATAAATTAAAATTATGATGTTTATTATATTGTTTTTCAGCTGCAAAATAATATCCAAAACTCTCATAATAAGTACCTTCAACATATCCTTCTTTTGAATATCTACCTGACAATGACATGGCATAAGCCCACCCGTTAGACTGCATTCCGGTTCCTTGCGTGTACATTAATCTGTGACGATATGCTCGATTTGTTGATGCGTAAGATAAATAATGACCTTTCCTTATATCTGATGCCTTAGCATTAATGTTTGAATACCCACCTAATCCTCCAAAGTGATATGGGTTTGATGTTAACCATCTTTTAGACTCTGCGTAGCGTGTTACATCATTTAACCCTCCCCATTTATACCAAGTACCTCTACCTGACTCCAAATCATTCATAGGGATTCCGTTGAGCATAATTACTGTTTGATCAGAATTATACCCTCTTATTCTAAATCTGGCTATTCCAAAATTGTAGGCTGCAGTTGTAGAAAAAACATCTCTTGAAGACTGTAATAAACCTGATGAAGTTTGACTAGAATTACCATTATCTATATCATCTAACGTTGTTACAAATACTGGAGCTTCCTCTGTATTTCTAGTAGAATCTTGTTTAATTTCGCCCTCATTATTTTGAGAAAAACTCAATAAAGACAATGAGTTTAAGAGGCAAACGAGGGTAATTTTATTTATCATAATTGTTTTTCTATTTATCACTATTATAATGCATAAATATATAATAGCGTTGCAAAATTACGAAATAAAACTAATTGAAAATCAAAAAAAAAATAATTTGTTGAAAACTTAATAATTTGTTAATATAGATTTTTTCTAGTTTGGCTCATTCTTTGATTTAAAGTTGTTAATTTTGAAATCTCAAAAAAAAAATAAAAAAATGTTAACAAAAACAATGTTTAAAATAGGATTGCTAAGTCTAAGTGTTTTTGCAATTCTTTCAACTTCTACAGTAGAAGCACAAGAGAAAAAACAATATCAAGTATCATGTGTTGGTTTTTACAATTTAGAAAATCTATTTAATACAATTGATGATCCTAACAGAGATGAAGAGTATTTACCTGATGGCAGAAACAGTTGGACAATAGAAAAATATAATCATAAGTTAAAGAATCTATCTATTGTTTTAGAAGATTTAGGCAAAGATGTTTCCCCTGATGGTTGTGCTATAATCGGCGTAGCAGAAGTTGAGAATAGAGGAGTCTTAGAAGATTTGGTGTCTCAACCAAAAATAAAATCAAGAAACTATAAAATTATCCATTACGATTCACCTGACCGTAGAGGAATTGATGTAGGGTTGTTGTATCAAGAGAAGTATTTTAAAGTAAAAAACTCAATTTCATACAAATTAACTTTTCCTGACGATACTGCTTACTACACAAGGGATCAATTAATTGTGAGTGGAACTTTAATGGGTGAAGAAGTAAACGTGATTGTTGCACACTGGCCATCTCGTAGAGGTGGAGAGCAAAAATCTGAACCTAGAAGAATTCAAGCGGCACAGTTGGGTAGAAAAATCATTGATTCTTTATATGCAGATAATCCAAATGCTAAAATTCTATATATGGGAGATTTGAATGATGACCCTGTAAACAGAAGTGTAATGGAATATATTAAGAGTAAGGGGAAAATTTCTAAAGTAAAAAAGAAAGAATTTTTTAACCCTATGTGGAATTTTTATAAAAAAGGTAATGGTACTTTAGCTTGGAATGATGCTTGGAATTTGTTTGACCAAATACTTATTTCTAAAGCATTTTTAAATGGCACTGATTACTCCAAATTATCGTATTACAAAGCTTTTGTATATAGAAAACCTTATTTATTACAAACCGAAGGACGATATAAAGGTTACCCTTTAAGAACTAGTGCAGGCGGGCAATATTTAGGTGGTTATTCTGATCATTTACCAGTTTATGTAGTACTCATAAAAGAGCTTTAGTCTTTATATTTTATGAAAAACTATGTCTTTTTATCGGTTTTATTTTTTCTAGCTTTTGGTTGTAGCACCAAAAAAGTTGCTACCTATTCTGCAAAAACATACACTATTAATGACTCTTTGAATTCTAAGGCTTTAGACTCAATTATTAATCCATATAAAACTGAATTAGATAAGAAAATGGATAAAGTAATAGGACATTCTAATTATGATTTAGTCAAATATACCCCTGAGAGTCCACTTGGTAATTTTGTTGCTGATGTAGTATTTAATAATGGATTTGGATTTAAAGCTAATCAGAAAGCGTTTAATTTATTAAAAACAAATACATTTTGTATGTTGAATTTTGGAGGCTTACGTTCATCTGTTAATAAAGGAGATATTACTATTGGTGATATATACCAATTAATGCCTTTTGATAATGAGATTGTAATTGTAAAATTGTCATCTCAACATATTCAAAAATTATTATTGTATTTATTTGAGAAAAATGGTCAACCTATTTCTAATGCAATCGCCTATGTTAACAGTTCTAAAGGTAGGTTAGATATAGGTGGTGCCCCTTATAACTTTAATGATGAAGTTTTTGTTATAACCTCAGATTACTTAGCTAATGGTGGCGACAAAATGACATTTTTTAAAGGACAACCATACGTTAAAACAGGAATTTTAATACGAGATGCACTTATAAATTATGTTGCAACAGTTAAGGCGTTACCAAATTTTAAAGTAGAAGGACGAATTCAACAAATTAGATAATGGACAGACGTAAATTCTTATATTCCATAGGTACTGGTGCTTTAACAATAGTATCTCTATCATCATTAAATAAAAAAAGTGAGTTTGAAAAATTAACCATTCTCCATACAAACGATACACATTCGCACATAGACCCATTTCCTGCTAATGATAGAAAGTATGCTAACAAAGGGGGCGTAAATAGACGTAAAGCTTTAATTGATGCTATCAGAACAAAAGAGAAGCATGTTATTTTATTGGATGCTGGTGATATTTTTCAAGGCACTCCCTACTTTAATATGTATGGTGGTGAACTGGAATTTAAAGTAATGTCTGCAATGGGTTATGATGCTGCCACAATTGGTAATCATGATTTTGATGGAGGTATTGATGGGTTTAATCGAGTATTACCTTACGCTAATTTTCCGTTTATCTGTTCTAATTATGATTTTTCTGATACAATTCTAAATCAAAAGACTATTCCTTTTAAAATTATTAGAAAAGGTAAATTAAAAATAGGTATTTTTGGTATCGGTGTAGAGTTAGATGGATTGGTGAGTAAATCGCTTTACAAAAATACACAGTACCTTAGTCCAATTGAAAAGGCTCAAAAATATGCAGATATACTCAAAGAAGATTATAAATGTAATTTAGTTATTTGTTTATCTCATCTTGGTTATCATCCTAAATTAAATGACATGTGTGATACTGTTCTAGCAAAAGAAACAAATAACATTGATTTAATTATAGGTGGTCATACACATACTTTTTTAGATAAGCCTGAAATGCACAAAAATAAAGTAGGTAAAGCAGTTTTGATTAATCAAGTTGGTTGGGCAGGCTTGATGCTTGGTAGAGTTGATTTTTATTTTGACAAACACGGCGACCCCGACTTGTGGGCTTCTATGACTTTACCATCGAATCAGGTAGTTGGTTAGTTAGTTGAAAGTGGATTAGTGGAGAGTTGAAAATTGAAAGTTTTTTAATTGAAAGTTTTTGTTATTTATAGGGAATTTAACATTAACTGTACGTTAGTATTACTGAGCTCCTAACTTACAATAGTTCGTTACACTTTAGGCTGCGATTTTACCGAAATCTCTTAGTTTCATTATAATACTTTTATTTTTTTTGGTATTCGCAAAAATACC
>DQTE01000112.1 GCA_015662905.1 Crocinitomix sp.
AATTCTATCCATCAATCTAGCTGTCAATCTTGTATTTGTATGTGTCCAAATGTCAATAATTTGGTTATAGCGCTCGTTGTTGGTAATAAGTCCCATATTATAGTTCATCATTACCTCATCTACTTCTTTTTGAGCTGCAGCCACCATCTCTTCTTTTTCTGGTGGAACAATTACATCAGCTAGGTTAAAAGATAACCCTCCTTTAAATGCCATCATATAACCTAGGTCTTTAATGTCATCAAGGAATTTGGCTGTAACAGCAGTACCACACTTAGCTAAAACTTTTGAGATAATATCTCTTAGTGCCTTTTTAGTTAAAATCTCATCAACGTAACCCACTTCATTAGGTACAAGTTCATTAAATAAAACTCTACCAGCTGTTGTTTCAATAATTTTAGATTCGGTTTCACCCTCCTCATTCATTATATCTAACCTAACTTTAATCTGAGCGTGAATATCTAGACGACCTTCATTTCGTGCAATATTAACCTCTTCTGCTGAGTAGAACGTAGAACCTTCACCTAATACCTTAAGATCTTTAGTTGACTTTCTTAATTTAGTCATATAATAAAGGCCTAATACCATATCTTGAGAAGGTACAGTAATAGGTGCTCCATTGGCTGAGTTTCTAATATTATGAGAAGACAGCATTAATAATTGAGCTTCTAATATAGCGGCGTTTCCGAGTGGTAAATGAACTGCCATTTGATCCCCATCAAAATCGGCGTTAAACGCGGTACAAACTAGAGGGTGTAATCTAATGGCTTTTCCTTCAATTAATTTTGGTTGAAAAGCTTGAATACCTAACCTATGCAAAGTAGGGGCTCTATTTAATAGAATAGGGTGACCTTTTAAGATGTTTTCAAGTATGTCCCAAACAACAGCTTCTTTTTTATCTACAATTTTCTTTGCAGATTTAACTGTTTTTACAATTCCCCTTTCAATTAATTTACGAATAATAAACGGCTTGTACAGTTCTGCTGCCATATCTTTAGGAATACCGCACTCGTGTAATTTTAAGTTTGGTCCTACAACAATTACAGAACGTGCAGAATAGTCAACACGTTTACCTAATAAGTTTTGACGGAAACGTCCTTGTTTACCTTTTAATGAGTCAGATAAAGATTTTAGAGGGCGATTAGCCTCTGTCTTAACAGCAGAAGATTTTCTTGAGTTATCGAATAAAGAATCTACAGACTCTTGTAACATTCTTTTTTCGTTTCTTAAAATTACCTCAGGTGCTTTTATTTCTAACAATCGTTTTAAACGGTTATTTCTAATAATTACCCTACGGTATAAATCATTCAAATCTGATGTTGCAAAACGTCCACCGTCTAGAGGTACCAAAGGCCTTAATTCTGGAGGAATAACAGGTACTACTTTTACTATCATCCACTCAGGTCTGTTTTCTACTCTAGTATGAGAGTCTCTAAGCGATTGAACAACTTGTAATCTCTTTAAGGCTTCTTTTTTACGTTGTTGTGATGTTTCAGTATTTGCTTTATGTCTTAATTCAAACGACAAAGAATCTAAATCTAATCTTTGCAATAAATCATGAAGTGCTTCAGCACCCATTTTTGCAATAAATTTATTAGGATCTGCATCATCTAAATATTGATTTTCTGATGGTAATTCGTCTAAAATGTCTAGATATTCTTCTTCCGTTAAGAAATCCATATAGTTTAATTCCTCACCGTCTAATCTTTGTGCGATACCTTTTTGAATCACAACGTATCTTTCGTAATAGATAATTTGATCAAGCTTTTTAGTAGGTAACCCTAATAAATAACCTATTTTATTTGGTAACGAACGAAAGTACCAGATGTGAGCAACAGGAACAACTAATGATATATGTCCCATTCTTTCTCTACGTACTTTTTTCTCTGTTACTTCAACACCACATCTATCACAAACAATTCCTTTGTAACGAATTCTTTTATATTTACCACAATGACATTCGTAATCTTTAACAGGTCCGAATATTCTTTCACAGAACAGGCCGTCACGTTCAGGTTTGTAAGTTCTATAATTTATGGTTTCAGGCTTTAAAACCTCTCCGTGAGATCTTTCTAAAATTTGTTCAGGAGAAGCTAAACTAATTGTAATTTTATTAAAACTACTTCTTGTTTTTGTATCTTTTCTGTAAGCCATTCTAAATTTTTTTTAATTAAATTATTCTTAAATTAGTCTAATTGGATATTCAATCCTAAACCTGCCAACTCGTTCAATAACACATTGAATGATTCTGGTATTCCTGGTTCTTGGAAAGGTTCACCTTTAACGATTGATTCATAAGCTTTAGCTCTACCAATTACATCATCTGATTTAATTGTAAGAATCTCTCTTAAAATATTAGACGCACCGTAGGCTTCAAGTGCCCAAACCTCCATCTCACCAAATCTTTGACCACCAAATTGTGCTTTACCTCCAAGTGGTTGTTGAGTGATTAATGAGTACGGACCAATAGATCTAGCGTGCATCTTATCATCTACCATATGACCTAATTTAAGCATATAAATTACTCCAACTGTAGCTGGTTGGTCAAATTTCATTCCTGTTCCACCGTCATTTAAGTATGTTTTACCAAATCTAGGCACTCCAGCTTTGTCAGTGTATTCATTAATTTGATCCATAGTTGCACCATCAAATATTGGTGTTGCAAACTTAACTCCTAATTTTTCACCTGCCCAGCCCAATACGGTTTCGTAAATCTGACCAAGGTTCATACGAGAAGGCACCCCTAAAGGGTTAAGAACAATATCAACTGGTGTTCCATCATCAAGAAATGGCATATCCTCTGCTCTAACAATATTAGCAACTATACCTTTATTTCCGTGACGTCCTGCCATTTTATCACCAACTTTTAGTTTACGTTTTTTAGCTATGTAAACCTTTGCCATTTTAACAATTCCATTTGGTAATTCATCTCCAACTGAGATTTGGAATTTTTTACGTTTAAACGACCCTAATAAATCATTAGCTTTAATATTGTAGTTGTGTAGTACTCTCTGAACAAGTGAATTTACTTTTTCATCTGTTGTCCAATTGTAAGGACTTACGATTGAAAAGTCAACAGTTAGCAAATTCTTTTCAGAGAATTTAATTCCTTTTTTAAGAATTTCTTCTTTATAGTTATTAAATACTCCATTTGATTTATGACCATCAACAATTTGAAGTAATTTACCAATTAGCTCTAATTTTAATTCAGCAGCAGCTTTATCATAATCAGCATCTAATTTTTCCAATAACGGTTTGTCTTTGGCTTTTTGTTTTCTGTCTTTAATCGCTCTTGAGAACAATTTTTTATCAACAACGACACCTCTTAAAGAAGGAGTGGCTTTTAATGAAGCATCTTTAACATCTCCGGCCTTATCACCAAAAATAGCTCTTAGTAACTTTTCTTCTGGAGAAGGGTCTGTTTCACCTTTTGGTGTAATTTTACCTATTAAAATATCCCCAGGTTTAATATCAGCACCTACTCTAATAATTCCGTGTTCATCAAGGTCTTTAGTTGCTTCTTCAGAAACATTTGGAATATCAGCTGTTAATTCTTCAATTCCACGTTTAGTGTCTCTAACATCAACTGAATACTCATCTATATGAACAGAGGTAAAAATATCATCACGAACAACTCTTTCAGATATTACAATAGCATCCTCAAAATTATATCCTTTCCAAGGCATAAAAGCCACTTTTAAGTTTTGACCTAGTGCTAATTCTCCGGCTTGTGTTGCAAAACCTTCACAGAGTACTTGTCCTTTTTTAACTTTTTGACCTTTTTCAACAATTGGTCTTAAGTTCATAGTTGTGCTTTGATTCGTTTTTTGGAATTTTACTAGTTTGTAAACTTTTAAATCCCCTTCAAATCTAACTAATCTATCTTCATCTGTTAAATTATATCTGATATGAATTTCATCTGCATCTACATATTCAACAACTCCATCACCCTCTGCGTTAATTAATACTCTTGAGTCTCTTGCTACTAATTTTTCAATACCAGTACCAACAATTGGAGCGCTAGGTTTTAATAATGGAACTGCTTGACGCTGCATGTTAGACCCCATTAAGGCACGGTTGGCATCATCATTTTCTAAAAAAGGAATTGAAGATGCTGCTATAGACGCAATTTGATTGGACCCAACATCCATTAAATCAATTTCTTTTGGAGATATTATTGGAAAGTCTCCCTCTCTACGTGCATTAATTCTTTCAGAGGTAAATGTGCCTTTTTTATCTAATTGTTTATCAGCTTGAGCAATCAGTTTTCCTTCTTCTTCTTCAGCAGATAAATAAATTGGCTCTTCATTTGTCAATACTTTACCATCTTTTACTTTCCAGTAAGGTGTTTCAATAAACCCAAGGTTATTAATTTTTGCATACACAGATAAAGAAGAAATTAACCCAATATTTGGTCCCTCAGGCGTTTCAATGGTACAAAGTCTTCCGTAGTGAGTATAGTGAACATCACGCACCTCAAAACCTGCTCTTTCTCTAGATAAACCACCTGGCCCTAGAGCAGATAATCTTCTTTTATGAGTAACCTCAGATAATGGATTTGTTTGATCCATAAACTGAGATAATTGATTGGTTCCAAAGAAAGAATTAATTACTGACGATAAGGTTTTAGCATTAATTAAATCAATTGGTGTAAATACTTCATTGTCTCTTACGTTCATTCTTTCACGTATAGTTCTTGCCATACGTGCTAAACCAACACCAAACTGATTTTTTAATTGTTCACCAACAGTTCTAACACGTCTGTTACTCAAGTGATCAATATCATCAATTTCTGCTTTTGAATTAATTAATTGAATTAAATATTTAATGATTAGAACGATATCCTCTTTGGTTAAAACCTTTTGATCAATATCTGTATCCAATCCTAATTTTTTATTTATTCTATAACGTCCTACCTCACCTAAATCATATCTAGTGTCAGAAAAGAAAAGTTTATCAAATACATTTCTTGCCGTTTCAAAATCAGGTGGTTCGGCATTTCTTAATTGACGATAAATATGTTCTACAGCCTCTTTTTGAGAGTTAGAAGTATCTTTTTGTAGGGTGTTGTATATGATAGCATAATCGGCTGCGTTAACATCTTCTTTATGAAGAATCAAAGTTTTAGCACCTGCGTCTAATATTAAATCAATATGTTCTTCTTCAAGTACAGTTTCACGATCTAATACTACTTCATTTCTTTCGATAGATACAACTTCACCAGTATCTTCATCAACAAAATCTTCTATCCAAGTTTTTAAAACTCTTGCGGCTAATTTTCTACCTAATATTTTTTTAAGCCCGGTTTTAGTCACTTTAACCTCATCTGCAAGGTCAAATATTTCTAAAATATCTTTATCTGTTTCGTAACCAATGGCACGGAACAAGGTTGTAACAGGTAATTTTTTCTTACGGTCGATATATGCATACATTACAGAGTTGATATCTGTAGCAAATTCGATCCAAGATCCTTTAAAAGGAATAATTCTAGCAGAATATAATTTAGTTCCATTTGCGTGTCTTGATTGTCCAAAGAACACTCCTGGTGACCTATGTAATTGAGATACTATTACACGTTCTGCACCATTTATTACAAATGAACCTTTTGGTGTCATATATGGTATTGTACCAAGATAAACATCTTGTACTATAGTTTCAAAATCTTCATGTTCTGCATCAGTGCAGTATAATTTTAGTTTTGCCTTTAACGGCACACTATAAGTTAAACCTCTATCTATACATTCAGGAATGGTATATCTTGGAGGGTCAATAAAATAGTCTAAGAATTCCAAAACAAATTGATTACGGGTATCTGTAATCGGAAAATTTTCAGAAAAAACTTTATGTAGTCCTTCTTCATATTTGTTTTCGGGCGTTGTCTCCAACTGAAAGAATTGTCTAAATGATTCTAATTGAATGTCTAAAAAATCAGGGTAATCATATCTAGCAGATATACTAGAAAAATCAATTCTTTCGGTAATATTATTTTTTGTAACCAAGGCTCAAAATTTTAAAATTAATTACTTATGTTAAATAAGTTTTACCAAGTATCCAGTTAACTAACTGGTATTATGGTTTTTACAATTTTTAAAGTTGTGTAAAATCAACTTAAACTCTAAAAACAGTTATAGGCACTACCAAAAGGCAGCACCTAAACTGTTAAATTTTTATGGGTTATTACTTAACCTCAACTTCAGCTCCAGCCTCTTCTAAAGAAGATTTAAGACCTTCAGCTTCATCTTTTGAAACTGCTTCTTTTAAAGTAGTAGGTGCAGAATCAACTAATTCTTTAGCTTCTTTTAATCCTTTACCTGTTAGTTCTTTAACTAATTTTACTACAGCAAGTTTAGAACCACCAGCAGCTTTTAATATTACGTCAAACTCTGTTTGCTCTTCAGCAGCAGCGTCTCCACCACCAACAGCAGGGCCAGCAACAGCAACAGCTGCAGCAGCAGGTTCAATTCCGTATTCTTCTTTTAAGATTTCAGCTAGTTCGTTAACATCTTTTACTGTTAAATTTACTAACTCCTCAGCGAATTTTTTTAAATCAGCCATTTTTTATTTGTTTTTTTAGTTTATTAATAATTAATTTTTTACCCTCTTTCTTCTAGGGTTTTTAAAATACCTGCGATTGTACCACCACCTGATTTAAGTGCGGAAACAACATTTTTAGCAGGCGATTGAAGAATTCCAATAATATCTCCGATAAGTTCTTCTTTGCTTTTTATTGCCGATAAGAAATCAAGTTGTTCATCTCCAACATAGATTGTTTCATCAATATAAGCAGCTTTAAGAATAGGTTTATCATTTTTTTTACGGAAGTCTTTAATTAGCTTTGCAGGCGCATTACCTACTTCAGCAAACATGATTGAAGTTGGACCAGCAAGAACTCCGTAAAGTTCACTATAGTCTCTGTCTTCAATACGGTCTAAAGCTTTTTCAAGTAAAGTATTTTTAACAACTCTTAATTCGATATTGTTATTATAACACTTTCTTCTAATTGCATTAATTGCTTCAACAGTTAGTTCAGCAGTGTCTGCAAGGTAAAATACACCAGAATCGGCTAATTTGCTAGATAATTCTTCAATGTACTGTGATTTTTCCTCTTTTGTCATTATTGTAAGAGTTTTAAGCGTTAACAATAGATTTAGCATCTATTTGAATACTCGGACTCATTGTCGAGCTCATATAGATACTTTTTACATAGGTACCTTTAGCAGCAACTGGTTTTAACTTTAAGATTGTAGATAATAGTTCATTTGCATTTTCTTCAATCTTATTAGGATCGAAAGATACTTTTGCAACTGCAGAATGTATAATTCCATATTTATCAACTCTAAAGTCAATTTTACCAGCTTTAACTTCCGTTACAGCTTTTGCTACGTCCATGGTTACGGTACCTGTTTTTGGATTAGGCATTAGACCTCTTGGTCCTAAAATTCTACCTAAAGCACCAACTTTACCCATAACCGCTGGCATTGTAACAATAACATCTATGTCGGTCCAACCACCTTTAATTTTAGCAATATAATCATCTAATCCTACATGGTCAGCACCAGCTGCTTTAGCCTCAGCTTCTTTATCAGGTGTACAAAGTACTAATACTTTTACATCTTTTCCTGTTCCGTGAGGTAGCGCAACGGTACCACGTACCATTTGATTAGCTTTTCTTGGGTCAACACCTAGTCTAACAGCAAGGTCAACAGAAGCATCAAATTTTGATGTTGTAATCTCCTTAATTAAGTTACTTGCTTCAGATAAAGTGTAAGCTTTATTTTGGTCTAATTTAGCCAAAACCTCTTTTCTTTTTTTACTTATTCTAGCCATTTTCTTAATTAATTTGATTCAGGAAAATCTCCTTTAACAATAATTCCCATACTTCTTGCTGTACCTGCAACCATTTTCATTGCAGATTCTATTTTAAAGGCATTCATGTCTTTAATTTTGTCTTCTGCAATAACTTTTACTTGGTCCCAAGTTACTTTTGCAACTTTAACTTTGTTTGATTCCGGAGAACCTTTTTTGATTTTAGCAGCTTCTAGTAATTGTACTGCTGCTGGAGGTGTTTTAATTACAAATTCAAAAGATTTATCACCATAAACAGTGATAACTACTGGTAATACTTTACCTGCTTTATCTTGAGTTCTAGCATTAAACTGCTTACAAAACTCCATAATATTTACCCCTTTTGCACCTAAGGCAGGTCCAACAGGAGGAGCAGGGTTAGCGGCACCACCTCTGATTTGTAATTTAATTAAACCATCTACTTGTTTTGCCATTTTACTTGTTTTATGTAGTCAAACGTGCCTTTTTATTATTAATGGGAAGCATTTATAACATTAATAGCACTCCTACCGGTTAAAATTAAATTTATTCTTTTTCTACTTGCATATAGTTAAGTTCTAATGGTGTTTTACGACCAAAGATTTTAACCATTACTTTAAGTTTTTTCTTTTCTTCATTAATACCCTCAATCACCCCATTGAATCCATTAAATGGACCATCAATAACTTTTATAGTTTCTCCTTCTACATAAGGTACATTCATTTCCTCTTCTTGTTCAGCCATTTCGTCAACCTTACCAAGAATTCTACGTACTTCATTTGCTCTAAGTGGCATTGGATCTCCTCCTTTGATACCACTCATAAATCCCATTACATTTGGAACACTTTTTATAACGTGTACTACTTCTCCTACTAGAGCTGCTTCAATAAGAATATATCCAGGAAAAAAGTTTTTTTCTTTAATTATTTTTTTACCATTTCTAATTTGGTAAACTTTTTCAGTTGGAATCAAAACATCAGTAACATAATCCTCAAGTTTATGTCTTTTGATTTCAAGTTCTATCATTTCACGAACTTTCTTTTCTTTTCCTCCAACAGCACGAACTACGTACCAACGTTTTTTTATATCAGCCATCTTAGTTAAGTAATCCAATTATTTTATAGTAAAAACCTAAAACACCAGGCCATAAAGCATCACCTGCATTAATACCGAATACATAGTCCATCACAAAAATTGCAAGAGAGAATAACACTGAAGCTACCAATACTACAATTGAAGTACTTTGTAATTCTGACCAAGTAGGCCATGTTACTTTATGTACTAACTCTTCATAAGACTCTTCAATGTATTTTATAATGTTTACCATTTTATACTTTTTTTAATTGTGACTTGCACGGGTGGAAGGATTCGAACCCTCATCAACGGTGTTGGAGACCGGCATTCTACCATTGAACTACACCCGTAAAATATTAAAGTGTAAAAAGAGAGAAGTTATTTTAACTTCTCTCTTTTTACAATTATCGTATACTGAGTCTACTCAATAATTTCAGTAATCTGCCCTGCACCTACAGTTCTACCACCTTCTCTAATTGCAAAACGTAAACCTTTGTTTACTGCAACAGGAACGATTAAGTTAACTGTAATAGTTACATTGTCTCCAGGCATTACCATTTCTCTTCCTTCTTCAAGGATTATTTCTCCAGTAACATCTGTTGTTCTTAAATAGAACTGTGGTCTATATTTATTGTGGAAAGGAGTGTGACGTCCACCTTCTTCTTTCTTTAATACATAAACTTCAGCTTTTACTTTTGTATGAGGAGTAATAGAACCAGGCTTAGCAATTACCATACCTCTTCTAATAGAAGATTTTTCAATTCCTCTTAATAATAAACCTACGTTATCACCGGCCTCTCCTCTGTCTAAGATTTTTCTAAACATCTCTACTCCAGTAATTGTAGATTTTAATTTTTCATCTCCCATTCCAATGATATCAACCTCATCACCTGTGTTGATTACACCCGATTCAATTCTGCCAGTTGCTACAGTTCCACGACCTGTAATAGAGAATACATCTTCTACAGGCATTAAGAAATCTTTATCTACATCTCTAGGAGGTAATTCAATCCAAGAATCAACGGCATCCATTAATTCCATTACAGTATTAACCCATTTTTCTTCTCCATTAAGCGCACCTAAAGCAGACCCCTGAATTACAGGCGTATTATCACCATCATAGTCATAAAATGATAATAAATCTCTGATTTCCATATCTACTAACTCTAATAATTCCTCATCATCAACCATATCCACTTTATTCATGAATACAACCATTCTAGGAACCCCTACTTGTCTACCTAATAAGATATGCTCTCTAGTTTGAGGCATTGGCCCGTCAGTAGCAGCAACCACTAATATAGCACCATCCATTTGAGCAGCACCAGTTACCATGTTTTTAACGTAATCGGCGTGACCTGGACAATCTACGTGTGCATAGTGTCTATTTGCAGTTTCGTATTCAACGTGGGAAGTATTAATTGTAATCCCTCTTTCTTTCTCCTCTGGAGCATTATCAATTTGATCGAAATCTTTTACTTCAGACAATCCTTTATCAGCTAACACTTTTGTAATAGCAGCAGTTAAAGTAGTTTTACCGTGATCAACGTGACCGATAGTACCAATGTTTACATGTGGTTTTGAACGGTCGAATGTTTCCTTAGCCATAATCTAATTTATTTATTTATTTATCAATTTTTACAAATACCAAAACACACTAAAAAGTGTGTACTTTTCCCATTGAGCCATTGACGGGAATTGAACCCGTGACCTCTTCCTTACCAAGGAAACGCTCTACCCCTGAGCTACAACGGCACTCTGTTCTTTCATTGATCTATATCAATAGGCTTTTAACCTTTTTGAGCGGGAGACGAGACTCGAACTCGCGACCCTCAGCTTGGAAGGCTGACGCTCTACCAACTGAGCTACTCCCGCTTATTATATAATTAATTAAACAAATGTGGGGAGAGCAGGATTCGAACCTACGAAGACATAAGTCAGCAGAGTTACAGTCTGCCCCAGTTGGCCGCTTTGGTATCTCCCCTTTTTTAATTGAGCTTCTGGAGGGACTCGAACCCACGACCTGCTGATTACAAATCAGCTGCTCTAGCCAGCTGAGCTACAGAAGCATTTAAAACTTTGTTTAAATATAAATCTTTAAAAGAACGTCAATAAAAAACTCCCACTAGTTAAAATGGGAGTGCAAATGTAATACATTATTTTTTTTTAAAAAAGTTTTTTGTATTTTTTTTTATACTTTTTTTATTTTCCTAACATTTTTGCTTTAAGACTAGCGTCAGCCGGTTTGTCACATAACCAAATACCAAACAATGCTTTTTTAAAGTCTAACCCTTTAATTGTAGTCAATAGTTTATTGTTTTTTAGTAATTTTACACCTATACCTGGTTCGTAAGTAATATCAAACACATCTCCTTTTACAATTTCGGATGAAAACCCTTTATTAATTAATTGGTTTATTCTTGTCTTTAACGCTTCTGTTTTATTTTTGGTTGATTTTTCGAATCCTTCTCTGATAGCTTCTTCCATATTGTCTTTATTTACCATACCGGAAATAATTCTCAATTTAATTGCCATTGGTTTGTCATCATTTATGATTTTATTAGCATCAGATGTTTTTGATTCGAGATACAAAGCTCCCACATATAAATCTAAAAACATTTTTTCTCTAACACCCCCTCCATTAAGTTTTAGGTATTTGCCATTAACTTTCATTACATTTGGCATAACAATACCATTAATTTTTGTTTGTGCTGTAGCAGGCATTATCATTAAAGCTACTAAAATCACCATTAATCCTTTATTCATAATCATTTATTTTTATTATTTAATTAAAAAACTCGTACACTGTACTACAATATACGAGCCAAATTTACTAATTATATTTTACTTACGCTTAACTTTATGTTTTTCAACTTGTCTTTTGAGGGCGTCTACACATAAATCAGTAGCCTCTTCAAACGTATGACTTTGTTTTTTAGCAAATAAATCTTTACCTGGTACTGCAATTTTAATTTCAGCAATTTTGTTTCCTTTTTCTGAAGGTTTATCAAGTTTTAAAAACACCTCTCCACCAATAATATGGTCATAGAAATGTTCTAATTTGTTTACCTTTTCATTAATAAAATCTACTAGTTTTCTGTCGGCATCAAAATGTACTGCTTCTACTTTTATATCCATAATGTTAAATTTTTATTCTCCTCCTCTCGGATGAGATGATTTATAAATTGTTTTAATTTGTTTAAACGAGTTATGCGTATAAACTTGTGTTGCAACTAAATCTGTATGTCCTAAAATCTTTTTAATAGACTCTAAAGAAGCTCCATTGTTAAGCATGTGCGTTGCAAAAGTATGCCTTAAAACATGTGGGCTTTTCTTTTTGAGATTAGTCACTTTACTAAGGTAGTAATTAACTTTAGTATAGACAAATTTTTGGGTTAGTTTTTTATTTTTTTTTGAAATAATTAACAATTCTGAGGTCAAACACAAGTTGTTTTTTTCAAGTTGATACTTATATATTAATGTGTGTAATTGGTTTGTTATAGGTATTATCCTTTCTTTATTTCGTTTTCCTAACACTTTTAATTGATTTTTTGAAACATTTTTTTCTTTCAAATTTATTAACTCTGACAATCTTATTCCTGTTTGATAGAATAATTCTAAAATTAATTGATCTCTTAGGTTGGTAAATCTATCTTCAAAATCTTTAAAAATTGTTTCGTCCCATAGCTGGTTTTCTGGCACAAACTGGGGTAATCTTTTTTTATTTTTAAGCCCTGATATTTTTATCATTGGGTTCACTTCAATCTCTCCTTGTCTTTTTAAATATTTAAAGAATGTTTTAAGGGAAGATAGCTTTCTGTTGACTGATGAGTTTTCTAATCCATCTTCAACCATATCTACAAGGTATGCCCTGATATTTTTATATGATATTTTATTTAATTCATTTTCAGTAAATGGTATTTTCTCAAAAAATTGTTCAATGTCTTTTTTATAGG
>DQTE01000016.1 GCA_015662905.1 Crocinitomix sp.
ATTCTAACATATAAATTTGCTCAAAAACATCATTTAAAAATCAATTATCACACTATAGAAAAATATCCTATTACTGAAAAAGAATTAAACCTTTTAAATTACTCGCAACTTTTAAACCTTAACGAAACAGAAACTTCTGTTTTAAAACAAATGCATCAATCTTATCTGTACGAACTCTCTTTAAGTTATGACTTTAATTTTAAGCTAATTATTGATGATTTTAAAAAAATCAACATGGAAAGCAATAAATTTGATTTAATTTATTTTGACGCCTTTGCCCCTTCTCATCAACCCAATTTGTGGACAAAAGAAATTTTATTAAAACTGTACGACTCCTTAAAACCTAATGGTTTTTTAATTACTTACTGTGCACAAGGACAATTTAAAAGAAACTTGAAACATTTAGGTTTTGATGTTTTAAAATTAGCTGGTCCTCCGGGCAAGAGAGAAATAACCAAAGCTATTAAGATATAATTGTTAAGAATAAAAATTGTGTTAATTACTTTTTATTAAAATATCTCTTTATTTTTGTGATAAAAAACAATGGCGTTTAGCTTTTTTGCGTTACTTGATGATATAGCCACCCTACTTGATGATATTGCATCAATGAGTAAAGATGTAGCCACAATGACAAAAGTTGCTGGCAAAAAAACGGCAGGAATTTTAGGAGACGACCTAGCCGTAAACGCTGAAAAGGCCACTGGTTTTGTTTCTTCTAGAGAATTACCCGTTATATGGAAAATTACAAAGGGGTCTTTTCTAAACAAGCTCATTATACTTCCTTTAATGTTTTTGTTAAGTGCCTTTATACCAAAACTAATTATACCTATACTTTTAGTTGGTGGCGCTTTTTTAACCTTTGAAGGCGTGGAAAAAATTTACGAATTTTTATTTCATAAAAAAAATGTAAAAAAAAAGACAGGTGAAAGTCTAAAAATTAAAGATAAGGAAACAGAGAACAAAAGGATTAGATCCGCCATCATTATTGACTTTATCTTGTCTTTAGAAATAATTATTATAACCCTTAGTGTTGTTGTTACCGAACCCATAAAAAATCAAATTATAATAGTGAGTATAGTTGCCTTTTTGGCAACAATTGGCGTTTATGGATTAGTGGCTCTGATTGTTAGAATTGATGATGTTGGGCTATCATTAGTTAATAATAGTGAGTCTAATTTTTTAAAATCTGTTGGAAAATTTCTAATTAAACTACTACCTATTATCATTAAAATACTAATAGTTGTAGGTACAATTGCCATGATTTTAGTTGGAGGTGGTATTTTTCATCATAACGTCCATTTTTTTGAAAGCATTGGAGCATCAATTCCTACAATTATTAAGGATTTTATTATTGGCATTGTGGTAGGTATTATTGTTTTTACAATAGTTAGTATTACCAAAGCAAGTGTAAAAAAACTAAATTCTTAGAATGAATGAATTGAATCAAATAAAACATAAAATTAAGCACCTCACCAAGGAGTTAAATAAACACAACTATAAATATTATGTTCTAAATGAACCATCTATAAGTGATTACGAATTTGATATTTTACTTAAAGAGTTAGAAGAATTAGAAAAAAAATATCCGCAATTTGTTTCACCCAATAGTCCTACAAAAAGGGTTGGCGGTGATATAACAAAAACATTTCAAACTGTAAAGCACATTTACCCAATGTTATCTTTGGCTAATACCTATTCAAAGTCTGAATTAGTTGAATGGGAAAATCGGTTAAAAAAAATTGTAGATACTGACATTGAATATGTTTGTGAGTTAAAATATGATGGCGTAGCCATTGGAATAAGATATGAAAATGGTGAGTTGGTTAAAGCAATCACAAGAGGAGATGGTACTCAAGGAGAAGATGTAACAGCAAATGTTAGAACGATTAAAACAATTCCTTTAACTTTGAAAGGAGATTACCCCACTAATTTTGAAATAAGAGGTGAAATATTTTTGCCTTTGAAAAATTTTGAAAAATTAAATAATGAAAGAGAAGATATTGGCGAACCCCTTTATGCTAACCCTAGAAACACAGCGTCTGGCACACTAAAACAACAAGACTCTAGAATTGTTGCTCAAAGAGGTTTAGATTGTTTTTTATATGGTGTCTATGGCGAAAATCTATCATTCAAATCTCACTATGAAGCTGTAAAAAAAGCAGGAGAGTGGGGGTTTAAAATTCCTGATGAATCAAAAAATTATTTAAAAAAGGTTAAGTCCATTGATGAAATAATGGAATTTGTAACCTATTGGGATAAACACCGTCACCAATTACCTTTTGAAATAGATGGTATTGTATTAAAAGTTAACAATTATCACCTTCAAAATGAATTAGGATTCACGGCTAAAAATCCACGTTGGGCTATCTCTTACAAATTTAAAGCTGAAAAGGTTGAAACGCAATTAGAGTCTGTGAGTTACCAAGTGGGGCGAACAGGTGCTATTACTCCCGTTGCAAATTTAACTCCTGTTTTACTTGCTGGTACAACTGTTAAAAGAGCATCACTACACAACGCTGACCAAATTAAAAAATTAGGCTTACATTTAAACGATTTTGTTTATGTTGAAAAAGGAGGCGAAATTATTCCAAAGATAGTAGGCGTTAATCTTGACAAACGTAAAGCTGACGCAACGCCTATCCAATTTATTACACATTGCCCCATTTGTACAACCGAATTGATACGAAAAGATGGTGAGGCAAATCATTATTGCCCAAATGAACTAGGGTGCGCCCCACAAATAAAAGGAAAAATAGAACATTTTATTAGTAGAAAAGCAATGGATATTGATGGAATGGGACCTGAAACCATTGAACTTTTTTATGATGCGGGGTTAGTTAAAAACATTGCTGACTTATACACTTTAACCTTTAATGATATAATTAAATTAGAGCGTATTGCTGATAAAACCGCAAACAATATTTTACAAGGACTTGAAACATCTAAACAACGACCTTTTGAACGGGTGCTTTTTGCTATAGGTATAAGATACGTGGGAGAAACAGTCGCTAAAAAACTAGCACGACACTTTTTAACCATTGACCGTATTATAAACGCCTCTTATGAGGGATTAATTGCCGTTGAAGAAATTGGAGAAAAAATTGCCGAATCCGTTATTAATTATTTTAAAGATGAGAGAAACCAACAAATTATTGGACGCTTAAAATCTTATGGTCTCCACTTTGAAATGCAAGTTAATGAACACGCAACTGATAAACTAGAAAATCAAACTTTTGTAATTTCAGGTGTATTTGAAAAAGTATCTAGAACTGAACTTAAAAAATTGATTGAGGAAAATGGAGGTAAAAACACCAGTTCCATCTCCTCAAAAACTGATTATTTGGTAGCCGGTAAAAATATGGGACCTAAAAAACTTGAAAAAGCAGAACGTTTAGGTGTTAAAATAATAAATGAAGATGAATTTTTAGAAATGATAAAATAACAATGTTTAACAAATTAAAAACAAAACTAATCGTAAAGCGTTTTTTAAAAAAAACACCACGTAAAAAGTTTATTCTTCCACCAGAAAAAATTAATTCTATTTTAGTTTTAACTGATAATAATATCCCACTCATAGAATCTCAATTAAAATCATTTTTTCCTAAATCAAATTTTTATTATTTAAGTACAAGGAAACAAAAAAATGACAATTCACCCAATAATCATTTTTTATTCCATGCTTCTGATTTAGGTTTAGGCTCTTTGAAAAATAAAAAACTAAACCAATTGTTAACATTAGACTTTGAAGTGCTTATAGACTACAATCGTAAAAAAAGTAACATGGATTTTTTTATTCAAATTATAAACTCAAACTTAATTTCTGGATATTATAATTCTGAAAAAAACTACCTTTATGATATTTTGCTTGAAGGAGACAACATGATAGAAAACTTACATAAACAATTAAATAAACTTACAAAAAATGAATGATATAGATAAATTTAAAGGATTAGGCGTGGCAATGATTACACCTTTTAAATCTAATGGCGATATTGATTTTGAAGCCTTAAAAAAATTAACACAATTTTTAATAGACAACAATGTCGATTATTTAGTTGTTCAAGGCACCACTGGTGAATCACCTGTATTAACGTCAAAAGAAAAAGAGGAAGTTTTAAACACAGTAGTTGATGTAAACAATGGAAATTTACCTATAGTTTATGGTATCGGCGGAAATAATACTATGGCTGTAGCTGAACAATTAAAAAAATTTAATAGAACAGATGTAGATGCTATTTTATCTGTTTCACCTTACTATAATAAACCAACGCAAGA
>DQTE01000060.1 GCA_015662905.1 Crocinitomix sp.
ATCAATACTATGGTTCAGACCATTGCCCAGTAGTTTTAGAGCTTAAAACCATTTAGTTTTAAGGTAGCCATTCTTTTTTAAAGTTAGGTTTGCGTTTTTCTAAAAAGGCATTACGCCCTTCTTTAGCTTCATCAGTCATATAGGCTAACCTTGTTGCCTCTCCTGCAAAAACTTGTTGACCTACCATACCATCATCAGTTAAGTTCATAGCAAATTTTAACATTTTAATTGAAGTAGGAGATTTAGCGAGAATTTCTTGTGCCCATTGGTAGGCAGTGTCTTCTAACTCATTGTGAGGAATTACGGCATTTACCATTCCCATTTCAAAAGCTTCTTGCGCAGAATAATTTCTACCTAAAAAGAAAATTTCACGGGCTTTTTTTTGACCAACCATTTTGGCTAAATATGCAGATCCATATCCACCATCAAAACTTGTTACATCAGCATCTGTTTGTTTAAAAATAGCGTATTCTTTACTTGCAAGAGTCATATCGCAAACAACGTGTAAAGAATGTCCACCACCAACTGCCCAACCAGGCACAACAGCAATAACAACCTTAGGCATAAAACGTATCATACGTTGTACCTCTAAAATGTTAAGCCTATGTTGTCCATCACTTCCAACATAACCTTTTTCACCTCTTGCTTTTTGGTCTCCACCACTACAAAAAGACCAAACCCCATCTTTGGAAGAAGGCCCCTCCGCTGATAGTAATACAACGCCAACGCTTGTGTCTTCTTGAGCCAAATAAAAAGCATCAATTAACTCAGAAGTAGTGTGAGGTCTAAACGCATTCCTAACATCAGGTCTGTTAAATGCAATGCGCGCAACACCATTATATTTTTTAAAAGTAATGTCTTTATATTCTTTTATGGTTTCCCAATTGATAGCTTTCATAATCTGTTCTTTTTAACAAAAATAATATGCTTATTGTTAATCTCAACTTTTTAGAGAATAAATCTTTTAACAAAATTTAATGATGATGTATTTAAAATTTCAACTAAAAGGTATAATATTTGTGATTTTCACTGAAAAAAATAGGATTTTATTAACTTTACAACTTTAAAATAAAAATATGATTAAATCAATTAACAAAATATTAATATTAGCAGTAGTATTTACAAGTAATTTTACATTTGCTCAGCATAAAGATGTTGAAACAGTTCTAAAATTTGAAGAAGTTTTTGGCTATTTAGATTCGTATTACCTTGAGGATTTTGATGGTCCTAAGATAACTGAAAAAGCTATTGTGGCAATGTTAAAAGAGCTAGACCCTCATACTTATTTAATTCCTAAAGAGGAAGTACAACAATCAAACTCTCAAATTAATGGTGCTTTTGTGGGAGTAGGTATTAGATTTGAAATTAGAGACGATACCCTAACAGTGGTTAATACAATAGAAGGAGGTCCCTGTGAAAAAGTAGGTGTAAAAGCAGGTGATAAAATAATAGAAGTAGATGGAGAAAGTATTGCAGGTATAGGATTAAAAACATCAGATGTTAGAAAATATTTAATGGGTGATAAAGGAACTGTTGTTGAACTTGGTATTAAACGTAGAGGAGAAAAAGACTTGCTTACTTTTGATGTAAAAAGAGATAAGATACCATTATATTCTATACCAGCTTACTATATGGCCACCCCTAAAACAGGTTATATTAAAGTAACTTCTTTTTCTAGAACAACACCACAAGAATTAGTAAAAGCCATCAATTATTTAAAATCACAGGGTATGAAAAATCTAATTTTAGATTTGCAAGGTAATGGTGGAGGCCTGTTATCATCAGCAAAGTTTATGGCCGATATGTTTTTAGGTAATGATAAAATGATTGTGTATGCTAAAGGGCGTTCTTATAGAACAGAAAATTACATTGCAGATAATAAAGACTACAGAGGTGATTATTATATGAATGAAAAAAAGGGCGTTTTTGAAAAGGGTAAGCTGATTGTATTAACAGATGAAAACTCGGCTTCTGCTTCTGAAATTGTGTCAGGCGCATTACAAGATTGGGATAGAGCATTAATAGTAGGAAGACGTACCTTTGGAAAAGGGCTAGTGCAAAGACCTTACAAGTTAAGTGATGGTTCTATAATAAGAATTACAGTAGCAAGATATTACACCCCATCAGGTAGATTTATTCAAAAACCCTATGATAAGGGCGTTGAAGCCTATTATCAAGATAAGGCAGATATGTTTAAAAATGGTGAATATATGCACAGAGACAGTATTAAATTACCAGACTCTTTAAAAACTAAAACTTTATTGCTCGGTAGAACTGTGTACGGAGGTGGAGGTATTATGCCAGATATTTTTGTTCCACTTGATACAATGGAGTTAAGTGAGATGTACAGAAAACTAAACCGTAAAGGAATTATAAATGACTTTGCTTTTAATTTTGTTGACAAACAACGTGATGAACTAAAAAGTAAATATAAAACTTTTGAAAACTACAAAAATGATGAAGTTACAACTAAAGCGTTTATGGACGAGTTTTTTAAATTTGCAGAAAAAGAAGGGGTAGAATTTAATGAGGAGGACTATAAAATATCTGAAAATTTAATAAAAACATTACTTAAATCAAGAATAGCCTCTAATTTATGGGGATTTGATAAGTATTATGAAATCTACAATATCAACGAAAACGAAATCTTTATTAAAGCCCTTGAATTAATTGAAGGTAAATATATTGATAAGTTAAAATTAGATTATTAATTTTGCACCGTACAAACTTAAAACAAATTAAAATGAAAAAAATATTAATATTAGCTTTACCAATAGTATTTCTTACGTCTTGTGGTAATGATAATTCATCAAGTTCTAGTGAGTCACAATCATCTTTAATTGCCGTAGAAAATCCTACAGGTAACGACGGAGTTGTAACCAACGACCAACCTACAAAACAACAACCTACTGGTCCTACTACAAAAATTAAATTTTTAGAGGAAGTATTTGATTTTGGAAATGTAATCTATCCATCAGAAAATCAACACACATTTAAGTTTAAAAACACAGGAGAGCATCCATTGATTATTGAGAGTGCTAAAGCCTCTTGTGGTTGTACAGTTCCTAACAAACCAGACGAACCAATTATGCCTGGCAAAATAGGAGAAATTGATGTTATTTTTAGACCAAAAGAAGGTCAACAAGGACAAAAAGTAACCAAAAGAGTAACAATTAAAGCCAATACTGTACCTGCTGAAACATACATCAACATTTCGGCTAACGTTTTAAAAAGTATGAAAGTTGGAGAATAACAGTGAATAAATAATTATAAAAAGCCTCCTAATTTTTTTAGGAGGTTTTTTTATGTGTTTTTTTAACATTATTAAATAAAAGTTTATTACTTTTGCGCTGGGCAAGTCCTGTACGACCAGCTCCTACTTAATCCCCCAGGATGGGAACATAGCAAGGGTCGGTGGTTGTAGCGGTGCGATACTGGTAGCTTGCCCATTTTTCTTTTTTTTCTTTTTGTCATCTGATATTTCCCAAATAATCTTAATTTTGATTATTAAATCATTATAATGAAGAAAATAACAAAATTTTCAGCAGTTCTAATTGTTCTATTTAGTGTAGTTTCTTGCTTCATTTTTAAACAAAAAGGGACAATAACTGATATTAAAATAGTATTAGATAATACTCAAAATATAAACTACGGTAGTAAAGTGTTATTTAAAACTGTAGCTAATTATTCCTCTGGAAAATCGAAAAACATCATTGGTAAAAAAGAAACAAAAGTTAAAGTTTATGGGGGTGAATACAAAAAAGGGCGCATTCGATTACCTAAATATCCTACTGAATTTAAAGAGGATTATTTTTACGTATCTGCTTCTTATATTTTAAATAATAAAATATATAAAGACTCTATTGCCTCCCACATAATTATAAAGTAAATCAAAATACAACGGCTTATTGATATTAACGAAATAAAACAAAATTAATGAATTATGTAATCCAACACAATGCAACTTTCGGACAATACATTAAAATTACGGCAAGTTTTAAGGTAAATTATCAAGAAATAACTATGCTTACCTTTCCAAATTGGAGACCCGGTAGGTACGAACTGGCTAATTTTGCCAAGAATATTAAAAATTTTAACATTGTTGGAGATGATAACCAGAAAGTATTTTTTAATAAAATTTCTGCCAATGAATGGGAAGTAAAGACAAAAAAGGTAAAAGGCATTAAGGTTACCTATTACTATTATGCTAACGAATTAAATGCAGGTTCTACGTATGTAGATGACCAACAATTATATGTAAACCCTATTAACTGTCTAGTTTATATAAAAGCACAACAAAACTCGCCTTGCGTTTTAGAATTGGGTTTACCAGATAACCGTAAAATAGCTAGTGGCTTACCTTTTGAAAACAATGTTTTAAAAACCAAAAATTTTCATCAATTAGTTGATAATCCTTTTATAGCATCTAGTACTCTACAACACAATTCTTATCAATTAAACGGTATTACTTTTAATATTTGGTTTCAAGGTTTAGTACAGATTGATTGGAAAAAGGTAATTGATGATTTTATAAAATTTTCAAGACTACAGTTGAAAAAAATGAAGGGCTTGCCTGTAAAAGAATACCATTTTATTTATCAAATTTTACCAATTAAAGCATATCATGGAGTGGAACACCAAAATTCTACCGTCATAGCCTTAGGCCCAACTTATGATTTAATGGGGAGTCTATATGATGACTTTTTAGGCGTAAGCGCTCACGAATTATATCATACATGGAATATCAAAGCTATTAGACCAAAGGAAATGTATCCTTATGATTATAGTAAACCAAATTATTCGCGTTTAGGATATGTTGCAGAAGGTGTTACGACCTATTTAGGCGATTTGTTTTTAAGTAAGTCTGGCGTAAAGGACTGGAAATGGTATAAAATTGAATTAGAAAAATTATTGCAAAGACATTTTGATAATTTTGGACGTTTTAACTATTCTGTGGCTGAATCAAGTTGGGATACTTGGTTAGATGGTTATGTTCAAGGCGTTCCTCACCGCAAAGTATCTATTTACAATGAAGGTGCTTTACTCTCTTTTATTCTTGATATTACTATTAGAAATAATACAAAAAATGAATTTTCTATTCATGATGTGATGAGACATTTGTATGATGAATACGCCAAAAAAAATAAGGGATATACCGAACAAGATTTTATTAAAATAGCTAGTAAATTTGCCAAAGAAGATTTAACTGTATTTTTTGAAATGTATTATTATTCAGCAAACGCTTTAGAGCCTATTTTAACTAAAACTATTGAAAATATAGGATTTAGTCTTAAGATGGAAGTAAATCCAAATTTTACAGAACGAATTTTAGGTTTAAAAACAACAGTTTCTAATGGCATTACAAAAGCAACCTTAACTTATCCTGGTAGTCCTAGCCAAATGGCTAATGTTTTAGCAGATGATGAAATATTGTCAATTAACGGTTATAAAGTAAATAACAATTTACACAAGTGGGTAGAGTTTTTTCAGGACAGTCAAATTGTTTTAACTATTAGCAGAAAAGGAAGAATAATTGAACTAATTTGTCCTAATACTAACCGATTTTATTATCCAAAATATAAATTAGAAAAACAAATTCCAGCTTCAAACTTGAGTAAATCAACGTTTAAAAAATGGTGTGGACACAAATGGATAGAAGCATAAAATATGGCACTAATAAAAATTGATGACAGAACAATTGTTCAAAAAATAAAGCGAATCATTTTAGGTAAAGAAAAACCTAATTTATTTAGAAGAGTTTCTGTACTCATAGGGTTTGTTATATGGTTATATTTTACAATATGGCAAGGTCTAATTTTTATTTCTGTGATTTTTGCAGATAAACTTCAAAATCCAGAATTAATTAAAGATTCCTTTAATAGAATAGGGGCAAAATATGCCTTTTTACACCGTTGGGGTATGAATACTACAGAGGTTTTAGTAGCTCATTCTTTGGTTATGTTTGTGTTTTATGGTTTGAGTTTATTTGGATTAATATTAATTTATCGTAAACAAAAAATAGGACATATTTTATACTTTTTTAGCAATAGTATTGCCATTGTATTTACTATTGTGTTTTTAGGGTGGCGATATTTTAATTATGAAATTACCTTAGTAGATAAGATTATTTTTGCCAGCGTTACTTTGTATTTTGCCCTTGGAATTTTCTTTTTTAAAACCAAACAATCAATCAATAAAAATTAAAATTAAAATTCAAACTCACCAGTTTTATTAATTCTGTCAAACATTACAATACTACCTGTAACAGAAACATTAAGTGATGTTTTTCCAGGTAAACTTACTAATTTATGGCACTTATTTATAATTTCAAAAGGTAAACCGTTGTCTTCACTACCTAATAAATAAGATGCTCTTGGTGGATGTTTAAAAGTTTTTATAGGGATAGCTTTATCAGAAAGTTCAACACCTACAACTTGGGTAGAGTGTGGTAAAGATTTATAAAAATGTTCAAAATCATCATATTTATAAAGTGGAATTTTAGACCAAGCTTTAGAGGTGTCAGAGGTTTGATGATTGTATTTACCTCCAATAATAAACATATAGCTAGCGCCTAAAATATAAGCCGAACGCCATAAAGTTCCAATGTTATGATTGGTTTTTGGTTCAAGTACACCTATACCAAAAAATGTCTCTTCAACTTTATCCCAATGTTGTTTCATCAATTTAGATTTAAAATTCTATTGTAAATAGAGTCTTCAAAAGAACGAATGGCATTTTCAACGTCTAAGTCGTCTTTAAGGTAAATTTTATAATAACCATTATCTTCAAACAGATGTCTTGCTATTTCAGCTTTTATTCTGTTTTTGATTACTGTTTTTGAACGTCTTAACCCATCTTTATCTATTTCAACATTTAATGTCTTTTCAGCATAATTGATAAAATCTTTTAATTGTTTTTCTGACACATAAAACTGAGCATTAAACGTTTTAAAATCTTTCCATTTATGTCTGTTTTTATCTAAAAATTTAAATGTCCATTGATTAAAAGCTCCAGCGTAGTAAAGATTTGTCAAGTAAAATGACGCACCAGAAGTGTCATTTGGAACAAAAATATCAGGATAAATACCACCGCCTCCATAAACAGTTCTACCTTTTGGTGTTTTGTAAGTTAAGGAATCTATGTGTTTTATGCTATCAGCATGCATTAATTCGCCACTTTCATATCGGTTAAAATAATCATTTTCATAATCTATTCCCTCTCCGTAAGGTTTTTGGATACAACGACCTGTTGGAGTATAGTATCTTGAAATTGTTAATCTCAAAGCACTGCCGTCAGTAAATGGTGTCTGGTCTTGTACCAGACCTTTACCAAAAGAACGTCTGCCTAAAATAATTCCTCTATCATTGTCTTGAAGTGCTCCAGCAACAATTTCAGAGGCAGAAGCCGAAAGTGAATTAATTAACACAATTACTTTTGTTTGTTTTAAAAATCCTTTTGCTGTAGAATAATGGTTTTTTCTAGGGTCTTTTCTTCCTTCGGTATAAACTTCTAACAATCCAGCTTCTAAAAATTGGTCAATGATTTCTGTGGCAGCATGCATATAGCCTCCTCCATTGTTTCTTAGGTCAAAAATTAATTTAGTCATCCCTTGACTTTTAAGTTTTTTTGCAGCCTTTATAAATTCATATCCGGCATTAGCGGTAAAACTATTTAACTTTATAAAACCTATTTCATTAGTTAGCATAATATTAGCATCAATACTACTTATGCTAATTGTACCTCTTGTAATATCAAAATTAAAATATTCACCGTATCGATAAACTTTAACGTTTACAACTTCTCCCTCATG
>DQTE01000211.1 GCA_015662905.1 Crocinitomix sp.
TAAATTTAATCATAAATTGAGGTGATATTTGTCTTTGCAGTAGAAGATACTTGCGGATTTAAGGTATTAAATATTTTTTAAAAATTAAGAAAGTGTAAAAGAGATAAAAAACAATATATTGTTAATAATTATTCCCTATACCTTTTAAATACAAACGCAAACTCACTAATTTTACATTGTGAAAAAGTTTTACACAATCATAAAAAACAAGTATTTTGCTGCGGCAATTATTTTAGTTTTTTATATACTATTACTTCACGAAACAGATGTGGCTGCACTGAGTAAACGTAAACAAAGAGTAAAACAATTAACATCCGAAATTCAATTAAAGAAAAAAGAAATTGAAAATCTAAAAACCGCGCTTAACGAATTAGAAAATATTTCATCATTAGAAAAATTTGCCCGCGAAAAATACTATTTCAAAAAAGATGATGAGGACATTTTTGTTTTGTCTGATAAATAGGCAGTATTTAATTTTAATCTATTCAGTTAAACTATTTCCACCTAAATTTAATAGGTTTCTTATCTTTGTGTCAAAGTAAACCAAATGTCTAATAAAAACAAACTATCGCAAGAGGAATTTATTGAAGTTTACGGCGCAAGGGTACACAACTTAAAAAATATAAATCTAAAAATACCACGTCATAAATTAGTTGTTTTTACCGGGCTTAGTGGTAGTGGAAAATCCTCATTAGCATTTGATACCATTTATGCAGAAGGTCAAAGAAGGTATTTAGAAACATTTTCTGCGTATGCACGACAGTTTTTAGGTGGCTTAGAACGTCCTGATGTTGATGAAATAAGAGGACTTTCCCCAGTCATATCTATAGAGCAAAAAACAGTAAACCGTAGCCCGCGTTCAACCGTAGGTACTGTAACCGAAATTTATGATTTTTTAAGACTGTTGTTTGCTCGTATCAGTGACGCCTATTCCTATAACACAGGGAAAAAAATGGTGAAATACAACGATAGCCAAATTGTAGAATTAATCCTTGACAAATTTAAAGACAAAAAAATAATCATTTTAGCGCCAAAAGTAAAAGGACGTAAAGGACATTATAGAGAACTGTTTGAGCAAACACTAAAACAAGGATATACCAAAGCAAGAGTTGATGGTGAAATTGTTGACTTACAAGCAGGAATGAGGTTAGACCGTTATAAAATACACGACATAGAAATTGTAATAGATCGCATAAAAGTAAGTGACAATCATAAAAATCGGGTAGTAGAGGCAGTCAATATTGCCTTAAAATTAGGACAAGGCGTAATGATGGTGCAAAATTTTGAAAATAATGACCTATTTCAATATTCAAAATTTTTAATGTGTACAGATACAGGTGTTTCCTACGCTGAACCTGAACCAAATCTTTTTTCCTTCAATTCACCTTATGGCGCTTGCCCTAAATGTAACGGATTAGGAACAATTCCAATGGTTGATAAAAATAAAGTCATTCCTAATACTAACAAATCAATCAAAGCAGGGGGAATAGAACCATTAGGAAAAGTTTCTAACAGTTGGATAAGCAAAAAATTAGAAGAAGTTTTAAACGCTTTTGGTTATAAACTTACCACCAAAATAAACGAATTACCCGAAACATTAATAGATAAAATACTATTTGGTTTTGATGAATGGGTAGAGGTAAATGGAGAAAAACAACAGTTAGAATTTGAAGGAATAACCAACTTTTTGTTACGACATTTTAAAGACAACCCCTCAGCACCTATTAAACGGTGGGCAGAATCTTTTATGAATAAAGTAACCTGTTCTACTTGTAAAGGAACACGCTTAAAAAAAGAATCAACCTATTTTAAAATTAACAATAAACACATAGGAGAATTAGCATTTTTAGACATATCAGACTTAAAACAGTGGTTTGATAAATTACCCGAAAAATTAACAGAAAAACAATTTAAAATAGGAAAAGAAATTTTAAAAGAAATTAACAACCGTTTACAGTTTTTAATGGATGTAGGGTTACATTATCTAAACCTAAACCGTTCTTCAAAATCGCTTAGTGGGGGAGAGGCACAACGTATCAGATTAGCCACGCAAATAGGCTCAGAATTAATCAATGTATTGTACATTTTAGACGAACCCTCAATAGGCTTACATCAAAGAGACAACCAAAGGTTAATAAATTCATTAAAACGTTTACGAGATGCGGGAAATTCGGTAATTGTAGTTGAACACGATAAAGAAATGATGGAAGAATCTGACTTTATTGTAGATATAGGACCAAAAGCAGGCGACCACGGAGGAGAAATTATGTACGCCTGCACCATTGATGAATTAAAATCATCTAACAGTTCAACAGCCTTGTATCTGACAAGAAAAAAACAAATTCAAATTCCTAAAACAAGGCGAAAAGGAAACGGTAAAAAATTAAATTTAAAAGGTGCATCAGGCAATAACCTAAAATCGGTTAATATTCAAATACCATTAGGCACGTTTACCTGTGTAACAGGTGTGTCGGGTAGTGGAAAATCAACCTTAATTAACCATACACTTTATCCAATTTTAAATCAATACATATACAAAGGCGTAAAAAAGCCAATGCCTTATAAAACTATTAAAGGACTTGAATATATAGACAAAGTTATTGACATAGACCAATCCCCCATAGGTAGAACACCAAGGTCTAACCCGGCAACCTATACAGGTATGTTTACCGATATCAGACAACTATTTGCCAATTTAGGAGAATCAAAAATAAGAGGGTATAAACCGGGCAGATTTAGCTTTAATGTTAAAGGAGGACGTTGCGAAACCTGTAAAGGAGGAGGCTTAAGGTTAATTGAAATGAATTTTTTACCTGATGTATATGTAGAATGCGAAGAATGTCAAGGTAAACGCTACAATAGAGAAACATTAGAAGTAAGATTTAAAGGCAAAAACATTAATGATGTCCTTGAAATGACCATAGAAGACGCCACCCTGTTTTTTGAATCAATACCTAAAATTAAACAAAAATTAAATACCCTTTTATCTGTTGGCTTGGGGTACATTAAATTAGGGCAATCCTCAACCACTTTAAGTGGTGGTGAAGCACAAAGAATTAAATTAGCCACCGAATTATCAAAAAAATCTACAGGAAAAACATTTTACATATTAGACGAACCCTCAACAGGTTTACATTTTGACGACATTAGTATGTTACTCAATGTATTACAACGCTTGGTAGATGAAGGCAATACCGTAGTAGTGATAGAACACAACTTAGACATCATTAAAACCGCCGACTACATTATTGATATAGGACCAGAAGGCGGTAAAGACGGAGGAACTATAGTAGCTCAAGGCACACCTGAACAGTTAATTAAACACTATAAAATAAGCGAAACTGCAAAATATTTAAAACAAGAGTTGTTAAGCTAATTAGGCTTTACAAACAAAGCATATCCTATGGTAGATTCAACATACAAATTCAACTTTTAGGCGTATTTTTAGGTCTAATGACAAAATGGTTGCACTTTTTTGTAGTAAAATCAGCACTTTTACTTTATCTTAAAATTTATTTAAGACAGCATTGGTCGAAAATTAAAAATATAATTATAGATTTCAAACTTTTTTTTGCATATTTGGAGTCAATAATTTTTTTAATGACAATATATCCTATAAATACAGGTAATTTTAAGTTAGATGGAGGCGCTATGTTTGGTGTAGTACCAAAAACACTTTGGCAAAAAACTAATCCAGCTGATGAGAACAATATGTGTTCTTGGAGTATGCGTTGTATGTTAATTCAAGAAGGTAAAAGACTAATGCTAATTGATACTGGTATAGGTGATAAACAATCTGAAAAGTTTTTTAGTTACTATTACCTGTTTGGAAATGATAGTCTAAAAAAATCTATAGAATCTCTCGGTTTTGGAATAGATGAAATTACTGATGTGTTTTTAACACATTTACATTTTGACCATTGTGGGGGAGCTATTGTTAGAAATGGAGAAAAAGGATTTAAACCCTTTTTTGAAAATGCCATCTATTGGAGTAATGAAAAACACTGGGATTGGGCTATACATCCAAATGCAAGAGAAAAAGCCTCTTTTTTAAAGGAAAATATTTTACCTATTCAAGAAAGTGGTCAGTTAAAATTTATAGAGCGTAAAGCCGATTTTACCACTAATGTGTTTGACAATATAGATGTTCTTTTTGTTGATGGGCACACAGATAGTCAAATGATTCCACATATTAAATATAAAGGTAAAACTATTGTATTTATGGCAGATTTATTACCAAGTACAGGACACATTCCTTTGCCTTATGTGATGGGGTATGATACCAGACCTTTGTTAACGCTAGATGAAAAAAATAAGTTTTTAAATAAAGCCGTTGAAAACAATTATATTCTTTTTTTAGAACATGATTATTACAATGAATGTTGTACATTAAAAATGACGGATAAAGGAATAAGGTTAGATGAAACCTTTAATTTTGATAATATAATATAATATAACTTGCTATGAACAAATATTTTATAGAAATTTTAAAAGACAGAACTTTATTAATTATACCAAAATTTGGTGCTTTAACTGTAGCCAATCGCCAAACAGGTAAAATTGTATTTAATAAAAATTTGACTTATGATGACAATGTGCTGTCCGATTTCATTGCAGAAAAAGAGGGTGTGGACAAAGTTGAAGCAAAAAATAAAATTGCAAAATTTGTAAGAGAAATTGAAGCTATGCTTGATAAGGGAGATACTTACGATATTTATCAATTTGGTAAGTTTTTTAAAAATGATAAAGGAGAAATTATTTTTGAATCTGAATTAAAAAACATAGAAAAAGAAAATACCAATGTTGTACCAAAGACGGGTGTAAGTAAAGCCACTAAAAAGGAAGTTGAACAAAAGTTAGATGATAAAAAAGAGAATGTTTATATCCCACCAATAAAAGAAACAAGTGACAAAGTAAAAGAAGAGCCTAAAAAGAGTTCACCTAACTCTGTTGAAGATATTAAAAATAAGTATAAAAAATCTGCAACATCTTCTGCATCAAAAAAAGATGTTAGTGTAAAATCAAAAGAGAAGTCAAAAAGTAAGACCAAAAACGTAAAACAAAAAGAAGAGGATAAGAAAAAAAGAAGTAAATTACCTTTGATATTATTACTTTTATTACTAATTGGTTGTGGTATTGCTGGTTATTTTTATCAAGATAAAATTAAAGATTTGTTAGGAATAAATAAAACAGAACAACACGATGAGGTTGAAGGTGAACATTCTGATGAAGATAATCTTGATAATGAAAATCACAATAACGTTGATGAGATGTCAGAATTTGATGAGAATGAAGCTATTGTTGATTCACTATCTGAAGAAATAACGATAGAAGAAGATGTAATACCAGAGGAAGAAAACGAAGAGATTACAGAGGGAAATACTGAAAAACAAGAGGATGAAGAAAATGAACCAGCACCAATAGTGCAGTCTTCTGTTAATGGTAATTATCACATTATAGGTGGTGCCTTTGGAGAGGAAGCTAACGCTACCAGATTTGCTCAAAAAACTGGTGGAACCGTATTAGGGAAGTTTAATGGTTTGTTTCAAGTAGCAATTAAATCTTATGATACTAGAGAAGATGCTAAGTCAGGACTAAAACAATTATCTTCAGAATATCCGTCTGCTTGGATATTAAAATACTCTAAGTAATGGAATTTAATAAGCTTGGACTTAACAAACATATTTTAAAATCAATTAAAGAACTGAATTACAATCAACCTACAGAAGTACAAGCGCAAACAATTCCATTGGTATTAGATAAAAATGATTTAATTGTAAAAGCTCCAACAGGTACTGGAAAAACTGCAGCATTTGCACTTTCAATTATTCATCAATTATACGACAAGCAAGAGCGTGGAAAAAAAATAAAGCCCATAAGAGCCTTGATTATTACCCCAACTAGAGAATTAGCACAACAAATTCACGAAAATTTTAAAAATTACATTAAATATTCAAAACTTGAGTTGGCAGTAGTTGTTGGTGGTTTATCTATTGATGAACAACAAAAAATACTTAGTAAAGGTGTAGATATTTTGATAGCGACTCCTGGGCGTTTGTTAGATTTGAATAAGCAAGAAATAGTTAACCTTTCAAAAGTAGAAACTTTTGTTATTGATGAAGCAGATTTAATGCTAAATATGGGGTTTATTAATGAAGTAACAAAAATAAATAACCTCTGTCCTTTTAAAAAACAAACTTTATTATTTTCGGCTACAATGCCTAATAAAGTCATTGAATTGTCACACACTATATTAATCAACCCTATAGAAATTAACATTTCTACAACCGTATTGTCACAATCGATTAAACAACGGTTGTTTTACGTACCTATTAAGGAAAAAAACAATTTATTGATACATTTATTGACCAACGATATATCAAAAGAGTTAGAAAAGAAGAAAGGAAATATTCTTATTTTTAGACGTACTAAATACGGTGTAGAAAAATTGGAAAAATTACTAATAGATAAAGGATATTTAGTTGAAACAATTCACGGCAATAAGACTCAGTTAAATAGACAAGATGCCTTAAATAGATTCAAAAATCATCAATCAAATATATTAATTGCTACTGACATAGCTGCAAGAGGTATTGATATTGATAATGTTGAGTTAGTTATAAATTTTGATTTCCCTAGGGTAGCAGAAACTTACGTGCACAGAATAGGTAGAACGGGTAGAGCAGGACAAGTAGGAAAAGCATATTCTTTTTGTTGCGCTGAAGAAAAAGAATTTCTTAAACAAACACAAAAACTTTTAAAAGAGGTAATACCCGTTAACACTGGTCACCCATTTGAATTACCTTCAGATGCACAACCACAGATTCATAAACGTAAAGGGGGAAGTAAATACCGAAAGGGTAGAAAATCAAAATCTTCCAAAAAAAATAAAAAACGTTGGTACTAAAATATAATGTAATAGTATAATGAAGAATCCACATCAAATAAAAAAAATATTAATAAAGTTATTTTTTTATACTTTAGGTGCATATATTGGCTTTAAATATGCACAGTATATCGTGTCCGGAGAAATTAATACAGATACTAAACTTGAGTTAATTGGAGGGGCGAATGTTTTAATGCTCCTAATGATAATAGAAATATCAATAGCAGGCTTAATTCACTTGTTTGTGAAAAAAGAATAAGCAAATGAATAATATCACCTGCTCATTCTAATTTTTTATTAAGAAATATTATTAAGATTTTATTGAAAACTACATTACATTTACAATAGTTATAACTATACGGTAAGGTGTTAAAAAACCGCAACCTTTTGGTCAATCTGCCATTAACCTGTACGTTTTTAAAAATTATATCCTCTCATTAGTATAAAATCTATTTTTTGGTTTCTTTTTTCTTGTCAGAAGTTTTTCCTTTTTCAATATTAATAATAATTTTTTCATTAAAATCAATATTTATTGTATCCCCTTCTTTTATGTTAGCGTTAATTATTTCTTCTGCCAAAGGATCTTCAATATACTTTTGAATGGCTCTGTTTAAAGGTCGGGCACCATATTTTTCATCATATCCTTTTTCTGCAATGTAATCTTTAGCTTTTTCTGTCATTTTAACTTTGTAACCTAAATCTTCTATACGTTTATAAAGCTTTGCTAACTCAATATCAATAATTTTATGAATATCTTCTCTTTTTAATGAGTTAAAAATGATCATGTCATCAATTCTATTTAGAAATTCTGGGGCAAATGCTTTTTTAAGCGCTTTGTGGATAATTCCCATGGCTGCTTCATCTCTTTGTTCTTGTTGTGATTTTGTTCCAAAACCAACACCAGTACCAAAATCTTGTAATTGTCTAACCCCAATATTAGAAGTCATAATAATAATGGTATTTTTAAAGTCTATTTTTCGTCCCAAGCCATCAGTCATATGTCCATCATCTAAAACTTGAAGTAACATATTGAAAACATCAGGGTGAGCTTTCTCTATTTCATCTAATAACACAATTGAATACGGTTTACGTCTAACTTTTTCAGTCAGTTGACCACCTTCTTCATAGCCAACATATCCAGGAGGTGCACCTACTAATCTAGATACTGAAAATTTCTCCATGTATTCAGACATGTCAATTCTAATTAAAGCGTCTTCAGAATCAAATAAATTCTTAGCTAAAACCTTTGCCAATTGAGTTTTTCCAACACCAGTTGGACCAAGAAAAAAGAAAGAACCAATAGGTTTGTTTGGATCTTTTAATCCCGCTCTATTTCGTTGAATAGCCTTAACGACTTTAGCAACAGCATCATCTTGTCCAATAACTCCTTTTTTTATGTCATCACCCAAGTGGACAATTTTACTAGATTCAGAAGCAGAAACTTTTTGAAGAGGAATTCCAGTCATCATTGAAACAACTTCAGCAACATGCTCTTCTGTTACAACAATTTTGTTCTTTTTTGTATCCTCTTCCCATTTAGCCTGAGCAACTTCCAATTCCTCAATTAAATTTTTCTCAGTATCACGTAATTCAGCAGCTTTTTCATACTGCTGACTTTTTATAACTTGTTTTTTTTCTTCATTTATTTTTTCAATACTAGCTTCTAGCTCCTTTATTTCGTTAGGAACATTAATGTTTGTGATGTGAACCCTTGACCCAACTTCATCTAAAGCATCAATAGCCTTGTCCGGAAGGTTTCTATCAGACATATAACGCTCTGTTAACTTTACACAAGCCACAAGTGCTTCATCAGTATATTTAACAGAGTGATGATCTTCATATCGTTCTTTTATGTTTTTTAAGATTTCAATAGATTCTTCAATAGAAGTAGGTTCTATAAGAACTTTTTGAAAACGTCTTTCTAAAGCTCCATCTTTTTCTATGTATTGTCTATATTCATCAAGTGTAGTAGCACCAATCACTTGAATTTCTCCTCTAGCAAGTGCAGGTTTAAACATGTTAGAAGCATCTAATGAACCTGATGCGCCTCCTGCGCCAATAATGGTATGAATCTCATCTATAAATAAAATAATATCTCTCGATTTTTCCAATTCATTCATTACAGCCTTCATTCTTTCCTCAAATTGACCTCTGTATTTAGTGCCTGCAACTAAGCTCGCTAAATCTAAAGAAACAATTCGCTTACCAAATAAAACCCTAGAAACTTTTTTTTGAACTATCCTAAGTGCTAATCCCTCTGCTATAGCAGATTTTCCTACACCTGGTTCACCAATTAAAATGGGGTTATTCTTTTTACGTCTTGATAATATTTGAGAAACCCTTTCGATTTCTTTTTCTCTACCTACAATAGGGTCTAATTTGTCATCTTCTGCCATGGCAGTTAAATCACGTCCAAAATTATCTAACACAGGCGTTTTAGATTTTGAATGTTCTTTTTTTGATCTTGAACCGAAACTTGATTCGCCAGATCCTCTTTGTGGTTCATCAGTATCTCCTCCAGGAAACTCTGATTTTGGAATATTTTTTTCTTCTCTCATTTCTTCTAATTCTTCTTTTACATTTTCATAAATAACGCCATATTTATTTAGTAATTGAGTAGCTATATTGTTATCCTCTCTCAAAATAGCTAATAAAATATGTTCTGTACCAACTCTTGGGCTTTTAAAAAGTCGTGCCTCTAAATAAGTGATTTTTAATACTTTTTCAGTCTGTCTTACTAAGGGGATGTTTGTTGAATTTATATTTTTAACACTTGTTTCTTTTAAACTACTTTCTAATTCAACCCTTAATTGTTTTAAATCAACATGAAATTCTTTAAGAATTTTGATGGCTAAACCTTCTCCTTCTCTTAATAACCCCAATAAAATGTGTTCTACGCCAAGATAGTCATTACCTAGTCTAATAGCCTCTTCTCTACTAAAAGATAAAACATCTTTTGCTCTTGCTGAAAAATTTGCATCCATAATTATTTAAACATTAAGGTCTGTTTTTTTTCTAAAATTAGTGACTTTTATTGAACTTCAAATATAAATAAATAATTTTTATTAGAAATTTGTTAATAAACTCAAATATGCACCCTTTTTTGTTAATAAGTAGATTAAAATAAATGTGTTTTATTTGGTTTTAATTGATTATTTTCGTCCATTCGTAAAATAGAAAAATAATATATGGCAGACGGAGAAAGAATTATTAAAATAGATATTGAAGAAGAAATGAAATCAGCTTACATTGATTATTCAATGTCAGTTATAGTTTCAAGAGCATTACCTGATGTAAGAGATGGATTTAAACCAGTACACAGAAGGGTGTTGTATGGAATGTTAGATTTAGGAGTTTTATCAAATAGAGCCCACAAAAAATCTGCAAGAATAGTTGGAGAGGTACTAGGAAAGTACCACCCGCATGGTGATTCATCTGTTTATGACACTATGGTACGTATGGCGCAAGAATGGTCTTTGCGTTATCCTTTAGTTGATGGGCAAGGTAACTTTGGTTCTGTTGATGGTGATAGCCCAGCGGCTATGCGTTATACTGAGGCGAGATTGAGGAAAATTGCTGAAGAAATGTTAGCCGATTTAGATAAAGAAACGGTTGATTTTCAAAATAACTTTGATGACTCTTTGCAAGAACCTACAGTTTTACCCACTAAAATACCTAATCTATTAGTTAATGGTGCAAGTGGAATTGCTGTTGGAATGGCTACAAATATGCCTCCTCATAATTTAACTGAAGTGGTTAATGGAACCATTGCATATATCAATAATAGAGATATTGATATTGAAGGCTTAATGGAACATATCAAAGCTCCTGACTTTCCAACAGGTGGAATTATCTATGGATATGAAGGGGTAAAATTAGCTTTTGAAACTGGTAAAGGTAGGGTAGTAATGAGAGCTAAAGCCACCATTGAAGAAATTCGTGAAGGCAAAGAAGCAATCATTGTTACTGAAATTCCTTATCAGGTTAATAAGGCAGATATGATTAAGAAAACTGCCGATCTTGTAAATGAAGGTAAAATCTCTGGAATATCTGATTTAAGAGATGAATCAGATAGAAATGGTATGCGTATTGTTTATGAATTAAAACGTGATGCTATACCAAATGTAGTTTTAAATAAGTTGTTTAAATATACTCAGTTACAAACTTCATTTTCGGTTAATAACATTGCTTTAGTAGATGGACGCCCAGAAATGTTGAATCTTAAAGATATGATTGGACATTTTGTAGAGCATAGACATGAAGTTGTTATTCGTAGAGCAAAATATGATTTAAGAAAAGCAGAAGAAAGAGCGCATATTTTAGAAGGTTTAATCATTGCATCTGATAACATAGATGAAGTTATTAAATTGATTAGAGCATCTAAAAGTCCTGAGGAAGCAAGAGAAAAATTAATGACTCGCTTTGAATTGTCAGACATTCAATCTAGAGCTATTGTTGAAATGCGTTTAAGACAGTTAACAGGGCTTGAGCAAGATAAGTTGAGAACAGAATATGAGGCTTTACTTGAAACCATAAAAGATTTAAAAGATATTTTATCTAATGAAGATAGAAGAATGCAAATCATCAAAGATGAATTAGAGTATATTAAGGAAAAGTATGGTGATGAAAGACGCTCTATAATAGAATACTCTGCTAATGAAATGAGTATTGAGGATTTAATTCCTAATGAGGAGGTTGTAATTACAATATCCAATGCAGGTTACATCAAACGAACTTCTTTGGCAGAATACAGAGTGCAAAGTAGAGGTGGAGTAGGTTCTAAGGGATCTGCTACCAGAGATAAAGATTTTCTAGAACATCTATTTGTAGCAACAAACCATAATTGGCTGTTGATATTTACCGAAAAAGGTAAGTGTTATTGGATGAGAATTTTTGAAATTCCTGAAGGCGCAAAAAATACCAAAGGAAGGGCAATTCTAAATTTAATAAATATTGATCAAGATGATACAATTAAAGCATTTATCAATGTTGAGGATATTAAAAACCCTGAGTACACAGAAGGTAAGCATATCATAATGTGTACTAAAAAAGGAATTATTAAAAAAACCAAGTTAGAGGCATACTCTCGCCCAAGAACTAATGGAATTAATGCTATTACTGTTAGAGAAGGAGATACATTATTAGAGGCTAAATTGACAAATGGTTCTAACCATATCATGATGGCACTTAAATCTGGTAAAGCAATTAGATTTGAAGAATCTAAAGTAAGACCTATGGGAAGAACTGCAGCAGGTGTTAGAGGGATTAGACTATCTAATGATGATGATGAAGTAATTGGAATGATTGCTGTTGAATCTGAGGAAGCTAATGTGTTAGTTGTGTCAGAGAAAGGATATGGAAAACGTTCTTTAGTAGCCGATTATAGGATTACAAATAGAGGAGGTAAAGGTGTTAAAACCATTAATGTGACTGATAAAACAGGGGGGTTAATTTCTATTAAAAATGTAACTGATGATGATGACTTAATGATTATAACCAAAAAAGGAATCACTATAAGAATACATGTAGATGCTTTAAGGGTAATGGGAAGAGCTACACAGGGGGTTAAATTAATTAATCTAAAAGGTAGTGACGAAATTGCCGCTGTTGCTAAAGTTTATAGAAATAGAGATGAGGAAGATACTGACATTGTATCTCCTGTTGAAGGAGGGGGAGAAGAGGAATAATTGATGGCATAAATATTGATTAATTACAGGTGTCTTCAAATTTAAGACACCTGTATTATAATAATAACGAATAATAATAAAAAAATGAAAAAAGTATTTTTATTGGGTTTTGTAGCAATTACAATTAGTATATATGCCCAAAAAGGAGAAACAACAAATGCAGCAATGGCTTATAAACATTATCAAGAATCTGCTGCAAAAGGTGATATTGAAGCTGCGCATAAAGATATAAAAGAGGCAAAAGGTTACATTGATAAGTCAGCTGCTCACGAAACAACAAAGAATGACCCCAAAACATTAATGTATAAAGGATTTATTTATATGGATTACCCTCAAATGGCTATGGTGGCGGGAGAAAAAATAGATACATCTGAGATAGAAAAAATGTTTGAAGAAGGTGTGGAAGCACTTAAACTATCAAAAGAAAAAGATACCAGAGGTAAATATGAGGACAAAATAAACATGTATGCACAAATGCACAGGGTACAATATTTTAATATGGGACTAGATGCATTTGAAAATAAAAATTATCAAATAGCAACTGCTGGTTTTGGTGCTTCTGCTGTGTATGCTGAAATAATGGGAGATGTTGATTCTAACGCATATTTTAATGCAGGACTTAGTGCCTATTATGCTGAAGATTGGGAAAATGTTGAAGAGTTTTTTAAAAAATGTACTGATATCAATCATAGAGTAGGTACAAGTGCGAGTTATTTGTCTGATGCCTACATCAAGCAAGAAAAATATGAAGAAGGAGAAAAAGTTTTTAAGGAAATTTTAGAAAAAAATCAGGGTAATAAAGATGTAATGATTAGCTTAATTAACATTTATTTACCACAAGGTAAAAAAGATGAAGCCGAAAAAGTACTAACAGATGCTATTGCTTTAGATCCAAACAATAAATCATTACATTATGTAGTAGGTACAGTTTACGAAGGACAAGAAAATTATGAAAAAGCTGCTGAAGCCTACAAAAAAGTAGTTGAACTAGACCCTGAATATACTGATGCATACCTTGGTTTGGGAGCAGTTTATTTTAATATTGCTGCAGAGTACAATAATAAAATTAATGATTTAATGCCTGGCGATCCTAAAGAGGATGAATACAAGGCTAAAATGAAAGAGAATTTTGAAAAAGCGTTGCCATATTTAGAAAAAGCAGACGAATTAAATCCAAATAACAAAGATATTTTAAACTCTTTAAAACAAGTTTATTACAAACTTGAAATGACAGATAAGTTTAAAGAAACAAAAGCTAAAATTGATGCTTTAAAATAAAATCTTAATAATTAAATTTAAGGGAATCTTAACCAGATTCCCTTTTTTTATTTTACTATGTTAAAAATACTATCAACAAAAGAACGAAAATTAACAGAAAATGAAATTAAATCCTTACATCAAATTATGGTGAAAGGATATGAAATTACAGAAGAAGAAATTTGGGGAAAGAACTATGTTAGATTATTTTTGCCAGAATTTAAAGCATTGATTGATATAGGTAATATCTATGTGGCTTATTTCAATAACGATATTGTTGGTTGTATACATTTATATAAAAAAGATAAAGATTCTTTTGGTTTTGGTTTGTTGTCAGTACATACCAAATATTGGGGTAAAGGAATAGGGCAGGCCTTAATAAATAAAGTTGAAATAATTGCCAAGCAAGCTGGTGCAAAAACAATGAAAATTGAAATTTTAAGAGTTAAAAATCTTGATGTACCTCACAAGGTTGTTTTAGCTAATTTTTATAAAAAGTTAGGATATAAATACACACATTCAGAGGATTGCGCTTGTTTAATACCAGAATGGAAATATAAATTATTAGTTAAACCAAGTAATTTTGATTTTTACACAAAAAAATTATAGAATTGTCAACATTAAAAAAGACCGAAATAAAATTTAAAACGGTCTTTTTTAATTTAAGTATTGAAGTAATTAATTATTTAGAAATCTCTTCTTTAGGGAGTAAAACTTTTCTTGATAATTTAAACTTTTTAGTTTAAGGTCAGCTCTTTTCTATTACTAATTATTTTTAGTTCAGGTTTAGTTTGATATGTAAATTTAAAGCAACCCAATTTTTTTAAAATGTTATGATACAAAGATAGGGATTTTTTAGGATTTGTCAATTACCAATTATCAATTACGAATTTGGTTCTGCGGTGTGTTGGCTTTTGAGTTCGCTAATTGATGAAGATTATCGGTTAATGATATGCGTGTAAATTTGGGTGCTGTCTAATGAACTATGACCCAAAAAACGGCTAATATTTTCAATGCTCATTCCGTTTTGTAAAAGATGTGTTGATATGGAATGGCGTAAAATATGGAGGGTTAATTTTTTGTTTTGTATTTGCTTGTTTTGGGTGGTTTTTTGTAAGTGTTTTAAACTTTTGTTTAGTGTTCCTGTGGTGCTTAAAAATAGTCTTTTGTGTGTTGTTTTTTGTAAGTTTCTAAAGTTGTAAATGTAATGTTGTAAGGCTTTGTAAACGCTTTCATTCATTGGTACTATTCTATCTTTGTAGTTTTTGCCTTGTCTTACAAAAATGGTTCTTTTATCAAAATCAATGTCTTTAATGGTTAAGTTGTAGCCCTCTGTTCTGCGTAATCCACAGGCGTAATAAAGGGCAAAAATGAGTTTTAATTGCTCTTGTTTGGCTTCTTTTTTTGTGTAGGTAAGGTTTGGGTAAATGTTTGGTATATTGGCTTGTAATTCTTTTATTTCTTGTTGGGTAAGTGGTTCAATATTGTTTATTCTTTGCGCTTTATCTACTTTTAAGCGGTAATTGGTTGGTGTGGGGGCTGTTTTTAGTCCTATTTGGTGCAAAAACTCCATTAGCTTGTCAATGGCTGTAAAACTATGGTTTAAATGCGATACACTTAATCCGCCACTTTGTCGCTTGTTTGGGCGTGTTTGTAAGTAATTAAAGTAGTTTTTTAAGTGTTTTTGTTGTAGCTTGGTTATTTGGCTCACGCCCTGCGTGTCTAACCATTCAAAAAATTCTTTTGCTCTTAATTTAAAATCGTAAACTACGCTATTTGAAAAACCCAAAGTGTCCAGCCAGTTTCTCTTGACTTTGACAGAATAATCGTGTTTTTCGTTATTTTAAAATTAACTATCCTTTAAAATCAA